>CALGIL010000072.1 GCA_937914895.1 uncultured Angelakisella sp. | reverse complement strand
GGAAGAATTTTTAAAAGATAACACGGAAAAAATAATTGCCACGCCGCGACCGGGGCGGACAATAGAAATCCTATACCCATAGGCCCCCCGCCCGCAAGACATCAAAACCCCGAAGGGTTTCCCCGGCGGGTTTTGCCACTTTTGCCCGGACAAAAGTGGGGAAAGGTTGGGAAAGTAACCAACAAAAGCCGGCCTATGCCACTACCGGGGCAGATAGCAGAGATTCTATGTCCATGGGGGCCCGCCCGGAGGGCAAGGGGGGTGGGACCCTGTCCCAAAGAGCAGAGAAGCAGGACCTTTGATAAAGACAAAAACACCCCGTAGGGCAGGACATCAAAAACCCCCGGAGCAGAGGCAAAAAGGAGGGGCGGCAGACGCCGCCCCTCCTTGCTGTGTGAAGGGATATAAGACTGTGAGATAGGATATGGGACCGTTTTGCTGAAGGATAAAATCCTCAGTCCACAAAAATGGGAATGAGGGTTTTGGACATGACGTCCACCAGCCCCAGGTCGCTGAACTTGGTGGTGGGGATAACCGGCAGGGCCAGGGACACAATGCGCAGCAGGGGGTTCTTTTGGGGCATGCCCGCCGCGGCCAGGGCCTTCTTCATGGCGTCGCCCTGGGCCGCCACCTCTTTGCAGGGCAGGGTGGACATCAGCCCACCCACCGGCAGGGGCAATACGGTGACGCTGTCGCCGTTTACGCAGCACATGCCGCCGCCGCAGGACTTGAGGGCCTTGTAGGCCTCATAGCCGGACTGGGCGTCCCGGAACAGGATGCACAGGTTGTGGCTGTCGTGGGAGACAGTGGTGCCGTTGGCGCCCCTTTGGAGGCCGAAGCCCCGGGCCAAACCAAAGGTCATGTTCCCGGCGCCATAGCGGTTGGCAATGAGGACATACAGAAGGTCCGGGTCGCCGGAAATATCCACATAGCCGTCCTTTACCGGGACCGACTCCACCACCCGGTCGGTGACGGGGGATTCCAGGGAGGCATAGTTGAGGATGTTGATGTTTACCGCGCCGCCGCAGCCCGCGGGGGCCTTCATGCGGAAGTCCTCCAGCGTCAATTCAGGGACATTCATGGAATCGCGGGTCTCAATGGGATAGGACTGCTGGGGGATGTCCGCCAGCAGCTTGCCGTCCTGGGCCACCAGCTTGCCCCCGTAATACACCGAGGCCACACGGAAGTCCACAAGGTCATCCACCAACAGCATATCCGCCACATAACCGGGTGCCACGGCGCCCAGATTTTTCAGGTTTGCCTCCCGGGCGGTGTTGTAGGTGGCGCTGCGCACCGCCTGCACGCCGCTGAGGCCGCAGGCCACGGCAAACTTTGCCACAAAATCCATGTGGCCGGAGTGCAGGATGTCGTCCGCCTCCCGGTCGTCGGTGCAAAGGCAGAGGTGGTCCAGCCAGGGGAAGTCCTTGGTATCTCTGAGCACTTCCTTGACATCGAAGGAGATGGAGCTTTGCCGGGCGTCCACAAACATCCCGGAGCGCATTTTAAGGGCCGCCAGCTCGGCGGTGCGGGTCTCGTGGCAGGTGGTGGGGCCGCCGCACATATAGGCGGACACCAAGCGGGGGTCGGCGGCGGGCAGATGCCCCTGGATGTACAGGCCGTTTTCCTCGGCGGCCTGGATAATGTCCATCATCCGGTCGTCCCCCTGGGCCACGCCCACAAAGTCCATCACCTCGGCAAGGCCCACTACCCGGGGCAGCTTTGCCAGGCGGCGGATGACGTCGGCGTCAAAGGAGGCGCCCGCCTGCTCCAGCCCCGGTACCGCCGGCACGCAGGAGGGGATGTCGATGAGCTGCCGCATGGGCAGGCCGTCGGCGGAGTCGTGCATATACACCACCGCCTCCTCACCGTAGACGTTGGCCATCTCGTGGGGGTCGGTGATGACGGTGGTGGTGCCCCGGGGGATGACCGCCTCGGCAAAGCGCCGGGGGATCATCATGGAGCTTTCGATGTGGATGTGGGCGTCAATAAAGCCGGGGATGAGGTACCGGCCCTGGCCGTCCACCACCTCCTTGGTCCGGTCCTGTTCCACCTGGCTGCAAAAGTGCTCCACATGGGCCACAAAGCCGTCGTAGACATAGACCACGGCGGGGTAGACCTCGCCGGTAAAGACGTTGACATACTGGATGTTGGTGATGGCAAAGTCGCTGGGAATTTTGCCCAGGGCCGCCTTTAAAAGATCCCGCTTGCTGTTCGGATATAGTTTCATGCAAAAACTCCTTTCCAGATGTGCCGGTCCGTACGGGTCAGTTGAAGATGAAATACATGATCAGCGGGACAGCCAGAACGTACATACCGGGGTGTATCTCTTTGAATTTGCCGGTGACCACCTTGATGAAGAGATAGGACAGGATGCCGGCGGCAATGCCCACGGCAATGGAACCCATAAAGGCGGAGGCCATAATCATGACAAAGGGGCCGAAGGCCTCGGTAAAGTCGGAAAAGTCCACATTGACAATGCCCCCCACCATCAAAAAGCCCACAAAGATAAGGGCGGGGCCGGTGGCGGCGTTGGGCACCATCAAAAAGATGGGAGCCACAAAGAAGGAGCAGAGGTACAAAAGACCGGTGACGACGGCTGTCAGGCCGGTGCGGCCGCCGGCCTCCACGCCCGCGCTGCTTTCCACAAAGGTGGTAATGGTGGTGTTGCCGGTGCAGGCGCCCACGACGGTGCCGATGGCGTCCACCAAAAAGGGCTTTTGGATGTTCGGCAGGTCGCCGTTTTCATCCAGCATCCCCGCCTTGCCCCCCACGCCCAGGACGGTGCCCAGGGTGGAAAAGAAGTCGCCCACAAAGACGATAAACATCAGCACAAAGGTTTCGGGCTGGAAAAACCCCTTAAAGTCAAAGTTGAAAATCAGGCTGCCCAGATTTTCGAGGGAGGGGACGCTCACCAGCTGGGAGGGCAGGGTGGTAATGCCCATGGGGATGCCGATGAGGGTGACCGCAAAAATGCCGATGAGGATGGCGCCGTTGACCTTGAAGGCGGTCAGGGTGGCAATGAGGAACAGGCCAAAGATGGCCAGCAGCACCGCGGGGTCCTTAAAGTTGCCCATGGAAATGCCGTTTGTGTAGCTGCCGATGCCAGAATTCTTAAAGCCGATGTAGGCGATAAAGAACCCGATGGAGCAGCCGATGGCCAGCTTGAGGCACTTGGGCATCATTCGGACAATGAGGTCCCGGATGCCGACGAGGGACAAAATGACAAAGATAATGCCCGAAATCAGGGTGATGGCCATGGCGCGGCCCAGGGAACAGGTGCCGGTTTGGATCATGGCGCCAAACATGAAGTTGGACCCAAGGCCGGTGGACAGGGCAAAGGGCATGTCCGCATAAAGACCCATGAGAATGGTGATGATGCCGGAGACCAGGGCGCAGGATACCATGATGGCCTCCTTGGTCAGCAGGACGCCGTCGGCGTCCACCATGGTTGCGTTGCCCCCCATAATGGCGTTGGGCTGCACAATGAGGATGTAAGCCATGGTGACAAAGGTGGTCAGACCCGCCAAAACCTCGGTTTTGACGTTGGTCCCGCGCTCCTGGAGGCGGAACCGCTTTGCGATTGCGTTCAAATTCATTCCTCCCAAACTAAAGTGTTCCCCTAAAAAAGGGGGCGGCAACAGCTGGCAGAAAGACAGCCGTTACCGCCCCCCAACAGGAAACACTTCGCCCTGGGAAGCCGAACAAGACTGTCATAGTATCCCATTTACGGTGGGATGTAGAAACTGCTTGCCATATCCAAGCAATATACGACAACTGTTGACATCCCCATTATAGCGGGGGCGGGAAGGGAAAGCAAGGACAAACCCCCCCGAAAAAGCCGGGGGGGTTGCTTCTGTATTTTGTGTAATCCTACAAGGAACCCCCAAGCCCTAGTGTCCCCGCCGCCAGGCAGTAGGGGCAAACAGCAGCAGAATGGGGAAGATCTCCAGCCGGCCGATGAGCATATCGGCAATGAGCACCGACTTGCTCAGGTTGGACAGGGGGGCAAAGCTGGCGGCGGGGCCCACCAGGTCCAGCCCGGGGCCCACGTTGTTCAGACAGGTCAGCACCGCCGACACGGTGGTTTCCAGGCTGTGGCCCTCCAGGGCCACCAGGGCAAGGGAGGCCACCGCCAGAAAGCAGTAGGCGATCATGTAGGTGCCCACCCCGTGGAGCACCTCGTCCTCCACCAGTTTGCCGTCCATGCGGATGACCTTGACGCTGCGGGGATGGTAGGCCTTTTGCAGGCCCGCGCGGAAGGATTTGCCCAGCAGCAGCAGCCGCACCGCCTTGATGCCCCCGGCGGTGGAGCCCGCCGACCCGCCCGCGATCATCAGAAGGAGCAGGATCATCTTGGAAAAGCCGGGCCAGTAGTTAAAGTCCACGGTGGAAAAGCCGGTGGTGGTCATAATGGAGGAGACTTGGAACAGGCTGTGGTGCAGGGCCTGCCAGATGCTGTCAAACAAAGGCCGGATGTTAAAAGCCACGGCCAGGGTGGCCGCCGTCAGAATCCCCAGGTAAAGGCGCAGCTCCTCGTTGCGCAGCACCTTGGACACCTGGCCCAGCAGCACAAGGTAATAAATATTAAAGTTGACGCCAAAGACCGCCATAAATACCGACACCACCCCCTGGAGGTAGGTGCTGTCGTAGGCGCCCAGGCTGGCGCTGCGGACCGAAAAGCCCCCGGTGCCCGCGGTGCAGAAGGCGGTGGTAATGCTGTCAAACAGCGGCATGCCGCCCAGCAGCAGAAGGAGGATGAGCAGCAGGGTCAGCGCGATGTAAATAAGATAAAGGATGGCTGCGCTGTGGCTCATTTTTGGCACCAGCTTGCCCACGGTGGGGCCGGGGCTTTCGGCCTGGACAATGTAATAGGAGCCCTCCCCCTGCTTGCTGGCCTTGTCGGCAATGGCCAGAAAAAAGACCAGCACCCCCATGCCGCCCAGCCAGACGATGCAGCTGCGCCAAAACAGCATGCCCATGGGTGTGGCTTCTATATTGGTCAGAATGGTGGAGCCTGTGGTGGTAAAGCCGGATACCGTCTCGAAGCAGGCGTCCAGCAGATGGGGGATGGCGCCGCTGAACCAGAAGGGCAGGGCGCCAAAAAAGGAGATGGCAATCCATGTAAGGCCCACAATGGCAAAGGCCTCCCGGGTGTAGATGGAGCGGCCCTTGGGGCGCAGGCGGACAAAAATCTGGCCCACGGCCAGCAGCAGGGCGGCGGTGGCCAGAAAGGCAAGGACACTGGCGCGTTCATTGTGCCAAAAGGAGATGAGCATGGGCGGCAGGAGGAAAAGCGCCTCCATCCGCAATATTTTTCCCACATAG
>CALGIL010000071.1 GCA_937914895.1 uncultured Angelakisella sp. | reverse complement strand
AGCCGCCCCGTCCGGGGGCTGGTCAGGGTGCCGTCCACATCGATAAAAACCGTTTGGATCACCGGGGTCCTCTCCTTTTCTTTACTGGGAATATTTGGCTTTTAAAATGTCCCGGGGCGTGTTACACTATAAGAAGCACAGAATGCCAGGCACAAACACAGCTTGGCCTTTTAAGGCCTTCAAAAAAGGAGGAACCGTGGTATGATTATCAAAAACGGACTGGTTTTTAGGGGGACCGCCCTTGTGCGGGACGACGTCTATATCGAAGACGCAGTCTTTGCCCGGTCGGCGGGGGGCGAGGTTTTGGACGCCCAGGGCTGCATTGTGGCGCCGGGCTTTGTGGACATCCACATCCACGGGGCCATGGGGACGGACTTTTGCGACGGCACGGTGGCGGCCGACGAAAATATTGCCGCCTACCTTGCCTCCGTGGGCGTCACCAGCTATCTGGGCACCACCGTGGCCTACGACCCCGACGCCCTGCTGGACGTTATGGGGGTGGCCAAGGAAATGATTGCCCATCCCCGCCCGGGCGCCGCGGCCATGCGGGGCATCAACCTGGAGGGGGTTTTTGCCTCGGCCAACAAGCTGGGCGCCATGCAGGAAAAATATCTGCTGAAGCCGGATTATGACTACCTGCTCAAGCTCCACACCGCCAGCGGCAGCAACCTGCGCCTTATTGACGTGGCGGCGGAGCTGGAGGGTGCCGAGGAATTTATTGCCAAGGCCTGCCGCCTTGGCCGGGTCAGCCTGCACCACACCGGCTCCAATTACGAGCAGGCGCGGCGCTGCTTTGCCGCGGGGGCCAGCCACCTGACCCACCTGTTTAACGCCATGACGCCCTTTGGCCACCGGGAGCCCGGGGTTATTGGCGCGGCCAGCGACTACGCCGAGTTTGTGGAGCTTATCAGCGACGGCATCCACATCCACCCCGCCGCCATCCGCGCCGCCTTCCGCTGGTTTGGCGAGGACCGGGTCTGCCTCATCAGCGATTCTATGGAGGCCTGCGGCATGGCCGACGGCGAATACCAGCTGGGCGGCCAAAAGGTGACGGTGGTGGCGGGCAAGGCCACCCTGGACAGCGGCACCATTGCGGGCAGCGCCACCCCCCTGACCGAGATGTTCCGCCGGGCCGTCAAGGAATTCTTTGTGCCTTTGACAAGCGCCCTGCGGGCCTGCACCTCCAACCCCGCCCAGGCGGCCGGGCTGTATGACACCGTGGGCAGCATTGCCTGGGGCAAGGCCGGCGACCTGACCATTCTGGACGCCGACACCCTGCGGCCCGCCCACTGCGTCATCGGGGGCAAGCTGGTCTTTTAAGCAGCACATGACCCTTGACAGGGGCGGCAGACGGCCTCCCCGTTCCGGTCCGGCCCGTCATTCGGGCAGGACCGCCGGGGGAGCACAGCCGTCCCCATGGGGAAAAAAGCCAATCACAGCACCCGCTGTGGTTGGCTTTTTTGCGCGGGCCGCCCCCCCCTGTCCGCCTTCCATTAGGGCTGGGGCTTTGGGTATTCGTTGCACAGCAGGCGGTAGGGCGCCTCGTCCTCCTCAATGGCGGGAAAGCGCCCGATGGGCTCTAAAAAGCGGTTGTCGGTGTTGTCGTCGTTGCACTGGCTCACCTCGCCCAGCAGCACCGGCCCGCCCCCCGCCTCCACCGTAAAGTCGTGGTACAGGTAGGGGTGGATGCTAATGCTCTCCCCCGGCGTCAGGCACACTTGGGTCCCGGCGGGGACGGTCCGCTCCCGGCCGTCGGTGTGAATATGTACCTCGCCGGTTTTGTCCAGCCCCTCGTCGGGGGTGGAATTGTAGACGCGGATGAGGATGTTTCCGCCGCCCCGGTTGATGATGTCCTCCGCCTTG
>CALGIL010000070.1 GCA_937914895.1 uncultured Angelakisella sp. | reverse complement strand
GGCGGGTGTTGGCCTTGCGCTCCAGCAGGATCAGCGGGAATTTGGCCAGCTCCGCCGGGGTGTAGGTGCGGTCGAAGTCAATTTCGTACTGGGCGGACGCCACAAAGACGTCCTGGATGTCAAAGCACTTTTGGATGACCAGGCTGTCGCCGTCCATGGGCAGGTTGGCAAAGGCCACGTCCACCCGGCCCGCCTTCAGCAGCTCCACCACCTCGGGGCTGGTGCCGTTAAGCACCCTCAGCCGCACATGGGGGTACAGACTGTGGAAGGCGTCCAGATACTCTAAAAGAAAACAGCTGGTGATGGTGTCCGACGCGCCGATGCTCAGCTCGCCCAGCTCCAGGGCCTTGGTCTGGGCGATTTTGTCCTCCCCGTTTTCGATCAGAGAGATAGCGTTGTGGACATACTCGTACAGGGTATGCCCCTCGGAGGTGAGGGTGACCCCCCGGGTCCCCCGGATGAACAGGCGCACCCCCAACTGCTCCTCCAGCTGCCTGATGCTTTGGCTGACCGCCGACTGGGAGATGTACAGCACCTTTGCGGCGCCGGATACGCTCTTTTGGTCCGCCACCTCCTGAAAGACCCGGTACAGCTCCAGCTTGATGCCCGACCGGCCGCTCCTCATAGCGCCGCCTCATCCCCCAGCGCTTCGTCCCCCGCTGCCCCGTCCTCTTCCGCCGCGGCCCGGGGGGCGGTGTCCATGGCGGCGATGCGGGTGCGGTAAAGCTGCCAAAACAGCACCAGGCTCAGGACCAGGGAGACCCCCTCCGCAATGGGGAAGGCCCGCCAGACATAGCCCACCCCATACCGGGCCAGAAACGCCGCCACGGGCAGAATGACCACCAGCTGGCGGGCCGCCGACACGGTAAGGCTTCGGCCCGCCTGGCCCAGGGCCTGAAACAGGGTGGACAGCAGAATGCCCACCGCCGCGGGCACAAACCCCAGGCTGATGGTCCGCAGGGCGGTAACACCCATCTCCAGCAGCTCCGGCGAGGGCTTGAAGATCCCCATAAGGGCCCCCGGGGCCAGCCAGAACAGCAGCGTCCCGGCGGTCATAATCACCGCGGCCAGCAGGATGCCCACCCGCAGGGCCTGCAAAAGGCGCTCCCTGTTCCGGGCGCCGTAGCTGAAGCCCATCACCGGCATCACCCCGTTTGTCAGGCCAAACACCGGCATAAAGACAAAGGACTGCAGTTTAAAGTAGACCCCCAGCACCGACACGGCGGTCTGGCCAAACTGGGCCAGAATGCTGTTAAGCCCCGCCACCAGCACCGAGCCGATGGACTGCATCACAATGGAGGGGGCCCCCACGGCGTAGACGTCCCGCACCGTCTGCCAGTCCAACCGAAAGCCCCGCATCCGCACCGGCAGACCGGGGTTGCGCCGGTACAGGGCCCACAGGGAAAAGGCCAGGGATGCCATCTGGCCGATGACGGTGGCAACGGCCGCCCCCACCACCCCCATGGCGGGAAAGCCCAGCAGGCCGAAGATCATAATGGGGTCCAAAATGATGTTGATGATGGAGCCCACCAGCATAAACAGCATGGGGTAAACCATATTGCCGGTGGCCTGAAAGACCTTTTCGATGTTGATTTGGACAAAGATGCCCGCGGAAAAAACGGTGACGATGCGCCCGTAGGAGACGCACTGGGCCAGCATTTCGGGGTCGTCGGTAAAAAGGCCGAAGAACGCCGGGGCCAAAAGAAAGCCCGCTACCGCAAACGCCGCCCAGTTAAACACCCCCAGCACAATGCCGTGGGCGGCGGCGGATTGGGCGCGGTCCATGCGGCCCTCGCCCATGCGACGGGCGATAACCGAGTTAAGGCCCACGCCGGTGCCCACCGCCACCGCAATCATCAGGCTTTGCACCGGAAAGACCAGGGACACGGCGGCCAGGGCGCTTTCGCTGTACCAGGCCACAAAAATGCTGTCCACAATGTTGTACAGCGCCTGCACCAGCATAGAGAACATGGCCGGCAGCGAGAGAGAGAGCACCAGGGGGAACATGGGCTTTGTGGCCAGCTTGTTTTCCCCTGCGGGGGAATCCGGGGTTTGGGGGTTCTGTTTGAATGCCAAAGATTTTACAGTCCTTTCTGATAAACCGCTGCAAAAGCTTATGTAAGCTCCCACAGCTCCGATTTTTTTCTCACAAAGTTTTATTATAGCACAAAATGGCGCCCGTGCGCCATTTTATGCTTCAATAAGCGCCGCCCCCGTGCAAAAGGACCGGCACGGCGCCGGCCCTTTCTCCCCTCTGCCTTTTCACCTTTCCCCGCTATTTGCGCTTCCAGCGCCGCACTTCCTCCACAATCCAGTAGTACAGGGGGATGGTGACAAAGAGAATCCAGCCGGGGTGCCACAGGCCAAAGGAGACGCCCAGCAGCAGATACAAAACGGTGACGGCCACGGGGTAGGGAAAGCGGCTCCAAAAGAAGTCGTCGCCCTCGTCCTCGTCGTCTTGCTCATGGGATGGGTCGGCCTCCACAGGGTCGTCCCGGCGGGATTCCACCTCCCCGTCGGTCTTTAAAAGCTCGTCCAGGGACACCCCGTACAGGCGGGAGAGAAGAATCAGGTTGTCGGTGTCGGGGGCGGCCTCGGCCCGCTCCCACTTGGATACCGCCTGGCGGCTGATGCCGATGCGGGCGGCCAGCTCCTCCTGGGAGAAGCCGCGCTCCTTGCGCAGCCGCACCAGGCGGTTGGCAATTTCCAGGTTCATAGGGCAGCCTTCCTTTCGTTTGGAATGGCCTTATCATACCCGACACCGCGGCGGTTGCGCCACCGCTTTTGGCTTGAGCGGGCGCAACCTCCGGTTGCATCCGCTATTTGTACAGGTTTGCAATCTCCTGGGCCCTGCGCAGCAGCTCCTCCCGGGCGGCGGGGGGCGACAAAATTTCGGCCTTGGGGCCAAACATCATCACCCAGCTGTAAAAGGTGGGGGACACCTCCGCCTGAACATGGGCCACAAAGCTGCCCTCGCCGGGGTCCAGGTCCGCCTCCTCGCCAAAGCGGTCGATGACGGTATTTACCAGGCTGTTGTCAAAGCGGATGGACAGCTTCATGGGGGTGCCGGCGTACATGCCAAACAAGGTGCGGGAATATTCCGCCAGGTTCAGGGCCAGCTGGCCGGTCACCTCCCGGATGTTCTGCACCGGCTCCTGCAGCACGGCAATGTCCTGCATCCGGTCCACCCGAAAGTGGGAAATGTCGTCGTACTTGGGGTGGTGGGCAATCAGGTAATAGTTGTCCTCGGCCCAGCTGAGGGCGTAGGGGCTGACCACGTAGGGCTTTCCGCCGTTGCGGGGCACCTTCTGCTTGCGGGGGGTGTAATCAAAGTACCGAAAGGACACCTTTTTCCCCTGGGTGATGGCGGTGTTCAGGGCGTCCACGTTAAGGTAGATGCGCTCGTTGTCCGTTTTCACCCGGTCGTAGACATAGACGTGGCGGCGCAGCTGGCCCGCTTGGCGGCAGCTGGCCAGCCCCTCCAGCTTTTTAATGAGCTGGGTGCTTTTGCGGTGGGTGATAAACCGGGAGGACTGCACTGCGTCCACCAAAAGCCGCAGCTCCGGCAGCTGAAAGTCCCGCTCCCCCAAAAAGTACCCCACCTGGCGGTAGCCCCGGCGGGTAATAATGTCCATGCCAAAGTCCCGCAGGGCCTCAATGTCCCCGTACAGGCTCTTGCGCTGGGAGGAAATGCCGTACTCCGCCAGGGCGTCCTCCAGCTCCTGGATGGTCATGGGATGCTCCTCGTCGGTGCGCTCCCAAAAAATGCGCTGAAGATACAGCAGCTTCAGCCTCTGGTTGGCGGCTCCCGCCATTTCCTCCACCTCCTTGTAGGACCGCGGGGCTCCGCCCCGCACCCCGCCGGCTTTTAAAAAAGCCGGCCCAAAACTTTTTAGAAGTCTGCACTTTGTACAGCGGAAAAGCGCACGGAAAAGAAGGAATCACTTGTGCTTTTGATTGGCAGGCCGACCACCCTTCATAATTGTCAATTATTCATTGCCCACCGTGCCTTGCCCGGGCACCCGGGCAAGGCACTGGGATACTTGCTGCCTGGTGCAGGCCCCTTAAAAATTTTTCGGTTCCTTTTTTCAAAAAGGAACATTTTTGTAAAGGCTGACCTTTGCAGGGTGGGAACACGCTGGAACAGGAAAAACACGCCCAAAAGAAGCCAAGGGAATCGCGCGGTAAGTGTTTGTACAAAGCCGCTGTTTTACGGCTGCTTTCGGGCAGCGCTGCCCTTGTTATCTGTAATCTGTTCATTGTCAATGTGGCTGCGGATGCGCTGGACAATCATATCCAGGGCCACCAGGTTGTGGCCCCCTTCCAGCATGACGATGTCGGCGTACTTGCGGCTGGGCTGGACGTACTGCTCATGCATGGGCTTAACCGTTTCCAGGTACTGCCGGATAACCGAATCCATGGTGCGGCCCCGCTTTTCCACATCCCGGCGCAGGCGCCGCAGAATGCGGGTGTCGGCGTCGGTATCCACAAAAATCTTAATGTCCATCAGGTCCCGCAGGTCCTTGTTTTCAAAGATAAGGATGCCCTCCACAATAATCACCTTGGCGGGGGGGATCTCCACTGTTTCGCCGGTGCGGTTGTACAGGGTAAAGTCGTACACCGGGCACTGGACAGCCTGTCCGGATTTGAGGCGTGCCAGGTCCTCCACCATCCGGGCGGTGTCAAAGGTGTCCGGGTGGTCGTAGTTCAGCTTTACCCGCTCCTCAAAGGGGAGGTCGAAGTGCTTGTAATAGTTGTCGTGGTAGATGACGCTGATGCTGTCGCCAAAAAACTCCCGGAGCTTATTGGTGACAGTGGTCTTTCCTGAGGCGGTGCCCCCCGCAATGCCGATGACGATGCTGCCCATGACCGAAAAACCCCCCACAGATGTTAGAAATTACCAAAACCCGCGCCGTGCACGGCTCTGCCCTCTGCCCTCTGATCTCTGCCCTCTATCAGGTCTTCTTAACAAATTCCTGATGGCAGCGGGGGCATTTGATGGCGATCTTCCCTTTGCCCTTGGGCACCCGCACCTGCTGGCCGCAGTTGGGGCAGGCAAAAAAGCGGTGGGTTTTGCGCTCCTCGGCACCGGACTTCCAGCGGACGACGGCGTCCTTTCTCCGGGTAAAGAACATTTTCAGCCTGCTCCAGCCCTCCATAAACACCCCGTTTTCGGCGCACCGGGCCGGGATGTTTTTGGACAGCACCCGCCACAGGGCCCAGCCCAAAACCACCATGGGCAAAAACCGCAGCAGGGTCACCCACCACACCTCGGTCAGCAGCCCCCGGCGCAGAAGGGTATTCAGAATAAACCGGACCAGATAATTGAGGATCAGGTACAGCACCAGCAGCAGGGACCCCAGCATATCAAAGCCGTACCGTCCCGCCATAAAGGTGCGCAGGCGGTTTGTAAGGGAATAAAACAACGCGTCATCTCCTCTTTCAGATCTTTACGGGTGCCGCGGGCCTATGCCCGGTCCACCAAAAACTGGGATCGGTACAGCCCGGCGTAAATGCCGTCCCGGTCCAGCAGCTCCTGATGGGTGCCCTCCTCCTCGATGCCGCGGCCGGTGAGGACCACAATTTTGTCGGCGCCCTTGACGGTGCTGAGGCGGTGGGCCACCACCAGGGTGGTGCGCCCGGTGCACAGCTGGTCCAGGGCCTGCTGAATCAGCAGCTCGGTGACGTTGTCCAGGGCGCTGGTGGCCTCGTCCAGGATGAGGATGGGCGGATTTTTCAGGAACACCCGGGCGATGGAAATGCGCTGCTTCTGTCCGCCGGACAGCTTGACGCCCCGCTCCCCCACCTGGGTGTCGTAGCCCTGGGGCTGGCTGACGATGTAATCGTGGATGTTGGCCCGGCGGGCCGCCTCCTCAATTTCCTCGTCGGTGGCGGAAAAATCGCCGTAGGCAATGTTTTCCCGAAAGGTGCCGTTAAAAAGGTACACGTCCTGCTGGACAATGCCGATGTTCTGCCGCAGAGATTCCAGGGTGACGGTGGTAATATCCACCCCGTCAATGAGGATGCACCCCTGGGTGACGTCGTAAAAGCGGGGCAGCAGGTGGCACATGGTGGTTTTGCCGCTGCCGGAGGGGCCCACCACCGCCACCTTTTGGCCGGGCCGGATGTCCAGGGAGATGTGGCTGAGGACCGCCTCGCCGTCCTCGTAGGTAAAGGACACGTCCTCCAGGCGCACGGCCCCCCTGGCCGCCGGCATGGGGACGGCGCCGGGGTGTTCCTTTTCCTTTTCGGCGTCCATAATCTCCAGGTACCGTGCAAAGCCGGTCATGCCCCGCTCGTACATCTCGGCAAAGTCGCTCAGCCGCCGGATGGCCCCCACAAAGAGGTTGATGTACAAAAGATAGGTGGTCAGCTCGCCGATGGTAATCCGCCCGTACAGGGCAAACAGTGCGGTGGACCCCAGGCCCACCCAGTACAGGATGTCGGTGGTAAAGTGGGTCAGGGAATAATATCCCCCCATGGCCCGGTAAGAGTCCTCCTCCGCCTCGCGGAAGCGGTCGTTGCTCTCGTAAAAGCGCTGGGCCTCGTGCTCCTCGCTGGTAAAGGCCCGGGATACCCGGATGCCCGAAATGCTGCTTTCCAGGTCGGCGTTGACGTTGGCAATCTCCTTGCGGGCCTTGGCAAAGGCCGTGTTCATGGCCTTTTTCTTTTTAATGGCCACCAGGGCAATTACCGGGATGCAGGCAAAGATGATGCAGGTAAGGGCCAGGTTGGCCCGGGCCAGAATGAAAAAGGCGCCCCCCAGGGTGACGGCGGTAAGAAAAACTTCCTCCGGGCCGTGGTGGCAAAGCTCGGACAGCTCCTGCAGGTCGTGGACGATCCGGGACATGATGACGCCGGTCTTGTTGTTGTCAAAGTAGGAAAAGGGCAGGTCCTGCAGCTTTCGAAAGACCTTTTGCCGCATATCCGCCTGGATGCGCACCCCCAGCATATGGCCGTAATAGTTGACCACATATTTGGATACCGCCTTGCCCAGGTACAGGGGGATAAGCACCGCCAGCCAAAACAGGATCATCCGCAGGTTGCCGCCGGGGACGTAATCGTCGATGATATGGCCGGTGATGACGGGGTAAAAGAGGTCGAACCCCGCCAGCAGCAGGGCAAAAAACAAATCCAACAGGAGAAGCCCCTTATAGGGCTTGTAATAGGGGAGCAGTCTGCGTATCATGGTGCCGCACATCCTTTGCTGAAAGCTTTGCGCCGGCAAAGCTGAACTCATTTAAGTATAACCCATTTTCCCTTCTAAATCAACGACGGGCCGTCCCGGCGAAGTTCCCCCAAAGTCCCTTCCCCTTTGGGGCGGATTGTGGTACACTGGGGGCATGGAGCTTTCCCCGAAATCACAAGGAAATCCCGAACAAAAGAAAGGAGTATTACAGTATGCCGACCCCCCACAATGCCGCAAAAAAGGGCGACATCGCCAAGGTATGCCTGATGCCGGGCGACCCCCTGCGCGCCAAATTTATTGCCGAAACCTTTTTGGAGGACGCCAGGTGCTTTAATGAAATCCGCGGGATGCTGGGCTACACCGGCACCTACAAGGGCGTCCCCGTGTCCGTCATGGGCCACGGGATGGGCATGCCCTCGGTGGGCATTTATTCCTACGAGCTGTACGCCTTTTATGATGTGGAAAAAATCATCCGCGTGGGCTCCGCCGGCGGGATGCACCCCGGCCTGGACCTGGGCGACATCGTCATTGCCCAGGGCGCCTGCACCAACAGCAATTACGGCGCCCAGTACGAGCTGCCCGGGGTGTTTGCCCCCATCGCCGACTACGGCATGCTGGTAAAGTCGGTGGAGGCGGCCCGGCAAATCGGCTGCAGGCATATGGTGGGTAATGTCCTGAGCAGCGACAACTTTTATCTGGCCAATGAGGAATCGTCGGCCAAATGGATGAAGATGGGCGTCCTGTGCGCCGAAATGGAAAGCGCCGCCCTGTATATGAACGCCGCTTACCTGGGCAAGCGCGCCCTGGGCCTCCTTACCATCTCCGACCTCCTAAGCGACCCCCAGCGGCAAATGCCCCCCGAGGACCGCCAGACCAAGTTTAAGGAAATGATGACCATCGCCCTGGAAACCGCCATCGCCGAGGGCTGAGAAGGCTTTTCTTTAAGGAACTTCTTGAAAGAAGTTCCTTAAAATCCTCAAGAACTTTTAGATAAAAGCGGAGCCCCCTTTGCAAAGGGAGCTCCGCTTTTACTGGAAAGTTTTTGGGGGTCCTAGGGGGCTTTTTTCAAAAAGCCCCCTAGAGAAGAACCTCCCGGACCTGGGCGGCCAAAGCGAGAGCCAGAGCGTGGTGGCCGCGGTCGTCCAGGTGGATGCCATCCAGGGGGGAGGGCTCCGCCGCCGAGGCGGCGTCAAAGAAGCGGCAGTCCAGCTCCATGGCCCGCTTTTCATACTCGCCGGCCAGCAAAAGGCTCCGCCGCCGGCCGTCGCTTCCGCCAAAGCCCTCCTGGTGGTGCGGGCTGGCAAAGTCCGCACCCAGGTGGATGGGCGACACCAGCAGCACCCGGGGCGGGTGGACCCCGTCGGGGCCATACTCCTTACAGGCGCCCACATACTTAACCAGGCGGGCGGCACCGGAGGCAATATCCCATGGGGTAAGGCCGAACCGTACTTTGAGGTCGTTGGTGCCCAGCATAAGGATGACCAGGTCCAGGGGGCGGTGGGTGGCCAGACAGACGGGCAGCCACGCCATGCCGCTGCGGCTGTAATCCACGGTGGGATCCTCCCAGGCGGTGGTGCGCCCGTTCAGGCCCTCCTCAATAATCCGAAAGTCCTCTCCCAGCTCCCGCTGCAAGACCCCGGGCCAGCGCCGGGCAAGGTCGTACCGGCCGCCGTCCTTGGGGGAGTACCCCCAGGTATTGGAATCGCCAAAGCAAAGGATGTGCTTCATCGTCCTATCCCCCTATTTCGTTTGCATTCAGTCTACCACATTTTTTTATTGCTGGAAAGGTTTTGCAGGGGAGCGCCTCCGGTGAGGGGTTGTGCCCTGGCGGGCGGGGGTCCGTTTTTATACAAGGTTATCTTTTTTACTCTATGGGGTGTGGTCCCAAATCCTTCTACACCTCCGGCGGGGCTCCTTGGATATGGTTTTTCTGTTGTCCGCCCGGGTTGTGGCGTGGGCCGTCTTTTGCTTGTTACTTTCCAGCAATGGAAAGTAACCAAAGATTGCCGGGGTTCCTCCACCGGGTATTTTTCTTCTCATCGCTATGCTTCACAGACAAGTCTGCCTTTTCCCACTTTTGTCCGGGCAAAAGTGGCAAAACCCGCCGGGGGAAACCCCCGGACCCCCCTTGAGACGAACAAGGATGGGGCTAGTCGCGCCCCATGCCCCCGACCGCGTCTGGCGGCTACGGGTGGTTCCCCCAGGAAAGGAGCCCTCGGCAAATGCCGCCAAAAGCATGGGAAAGCAACCC
>CALGIL010000069.1 GCA_937914895.1 uncultured Angelakisella sp. | reverse complement strand
GGATTGACGCGCCGGGCAGGCACACTGCGGGCACCACGAATTCATCGGTGACCCCGTCGGCATAGGACTGCTCCATGACGGCGATGGGGTCGGGGTTTGCCACCCCCACGCCCTCCACCATGGCATCATAGGCCTTGTTCACCCGCTCCCAGCGGTTGTCCCGGTCCATGGCGTAATAGCGGCCCGATATGGTGGCGATTTTGCCCACGCCAATCTCGGCCAGCTTGGCCTGCAGCTGGGCAATAAAATCCTTGCCCGAATGGGGCGGCACATCCCGGCCGTCCATAAAGCAGTGGACATAGACGTCGGTCAGACCCGAGCGCTTTGCCATCTCCAGCAGGCCGTACAGGTGGCTGTTGTGGCTGTGGACGCCGCCGTCGGACAAAAGCCCCATGAGATGAAGGGCCTTGCCGTTTTTTTTGCAGTTGTCCATGGCACCCAGCAGCGCCGGGTTCCGGAAGAAATCGCCCTCCTGGATGGACTTGGTGATTCGGGTCAGCTCCTGGTAGACAATGCGCCCGGCGCCAATGTTGGTGTGCCCCACCTCGGAGTTGCCCATCTGGCCGTTTGGCAGACCCACATCCATGCCCGACGCCCCGATGTCCACATGGGGCCACCTGGCAAAAAGCCGGTCCAGGTTGGGGGTGTTGGCCGCCTTGATGGCGTTGCCGTATTCCTCGGGACGGTCGCCAAAACCGTCCATAATAATCAGTGCGACTGGTTTTTTCATAAATTCTCTCCTTCCGGGGGCTTCGCTTAAAAGCGGCCCCTCTTGGTTTTCCGGGGGCCTTTTTGAAAAAAGGCCCCTCTCGACCCCAAAAACTTTATGATTGGGCAGTACATATTCCGACCCACAGCAAGCAAAGCTTGCTGTGCTCCCATCCGGGGGCGGGTGAGAAAATGTATTTTCACTCCCGCCCCCCGGATGGGAACCAGCGGCCCTGCGGGCCGGGTCGGAATGGATAAAGACGCGCAAAAGCGCAAAAGTTCTTAAGGGGGTTTGGGGGAGGTTCTTTCAAGAAACTCCCCCAAATTGGCATTATCTGCCGGCGGCCTTTACAATGGCGGCAAAGTCCGCGGCCTTCAGGGACGCGCCGCCGATAAGCCCGCCGTCCACGTCGGGCTGGGCGGTGAGTTCGTCGGCGTTGGCGGCGTTCATGGAGCCGCCGTACTGGATGGTCATGGCGTCGGCGGCCGCCTTGTCGTACAGCTTTTGGACGACGGTGCGGATGTAGTGGTTGACCTCGTTGGCCTGGGCGGCGGTGGCGGTCTTGCCGGTGCCGATGGCCCAGACGGGTTCGTAGGCGATGATGATGTTTTTAAGGTCCTCCTTGGTCATGCCGGCCAGGGCGATTTTGGTCTGCAGGCCCACCACCTCTTCGGTAATGCCCGCTTCCCGCTGGTGCAGCAGCTCGCCCACGCAGAGGATGACCTTCAGGCCCGCGTCCAGGGCGGCGCGGGTGCGCTTGTTTACCGTCTCGTCGGTCTCGCCGAAGTACTGGCGGCGCTCCGAGTGTCCAACAATGACATATTCGACGCCCAGCTCGGCCAGCATTTCCGCGGAAATTTCGCCGGTAAAGGCGCCGGAGGGGGCCCAGTGGCAGTTTTCGGCGCCCACCTTGATGTCGGTGCCGCGGGTCGCCTCCAGGGCGGTCTCCAAATTGGTGTAGGGGACGCAGATGACCACGTCGCAGCCGGCGCCCTTGACCAGGGGGGCCAGCTCCCCAATCAGGGCCTTGGCTTCGGGACGGGTTTTGTTCATTTTCCAGTTGCCGGCGATAACCGCCTTGCGCAGCGCTTTGTTCATAGGGCATTCCTCCGTTTAAACAAAAATTCTGATGGGCCCTTGGGGCCCTTATTTTATCCGTTTATAATGGGTTGTTCCCATCCGGGCCGGCCGACGGCGGCGGGCCGCCGGGCTGCCAGGGGGGGGGCCCGCCACAGGGCGGGGGCCCCTGGGGGCCATAGCCGCCGGGGTACCGGTTGTACAGGGGGCGCTCCTGAGGAATCCCGCCCAGCACCGACGCGGGCACCGCGTTCATCTGGGTAAGCATAATGACCACAGTGGCAACGGAGCCGCCAAAGATGCTCAGAAGCAGCAGGGGCAGCTGGTAGCCGGGGGTGTAATCCAGGTACAGATAATAAAGGGAATACCACATAAACCCCGTGGCCGCCATGGACACCACCCATCCCGCCAGGGACAAAAGCATAAAAACGCCCTCCGCGCCCCCAAAGCGGTAGGGGTAAGCAAATTGGGCGTAGGCGGAATAGGCCGACGCGGCGCGCACCAGCCCCATCAGCAGGGGGATGGCGCAGGCCAGCCGCCCCAGGGACAGCCACAGATTGATGCGGCCCAAGGAGCGCCGCCTGCCTCGAAAGAAGAAAAAGGACCGCCCCGCCAGACTGCCCAGGATATAGCCCTGGCCCACGGGGATCAGTGCCAGCCAGGGGCGGCGCATTCCGGCGTTTTTGGCCATGCGGTGCAGGCCGATCCCCCGCAGGAAAAAGGGAATCAGCAGCACCACCCCAAGGGCGAGGACATAGGCCGCCAAAATGCCGGTGAGAAGCTGGGAATAGGGGTCGTAGCCGGGGTACAAATAATGGTCAAACATGAAAGCCTCCCTGTTTACAGCCCAGGTCCCCCATGGTCGTTTTCGCCGGGGGCTTCGCCGGGTCCGTATCCCCCCTGGCCGTAGCCGCCGCCCTGAGGACCGCCGTAGCCGTTGGGGCCGCTGGGGCGGTTGTACTTGGGCTGGCCGTAGGGGCTTCTGCCCGCCACCGACACCGGCACCACATTCATGTGGATGAGCATGATGACAAGAAAGGCCACGGGGAAGATGATGGATAGAATAAGGAACAGCACCGCGTTGTCCGGGGCATAGTCCTTAAAGACATAGTAGTAGGTGTAATAGAGATAAACCATGGACGCAATGCTGCCCACACAGAGGACAAGCCCCAAAAGACCGATGAGCAGGCCGGCGTCCATGGCGGAAAAGACACCGATGAGAAGGGTGCAGACCAAAAGGCCCGCGGGCAGCAGCAGATTGATTTTGGCCAGGGGGGTCCGCTTGCCGGTGTGGAAGTACAGGGACCGCTGGGCCAGCAGCCCGAAGATATAGCCCTGGGCAATGGGGATAAAGGCCAGCCAGGGCCGGGGGATGCCGGCATTTTTGGCCATTTTGTAGGGGGCGATGCCATTGATGACCACAGACCCCACCGCCATCGCCAAAAGGACCGCTATATAGGCGCCGGCAAAGGCAATCATCCCGGGGGACGAAAATCCGTATTCGTAATAATGATAAGGTGTCATAGGTTGCTTCCCTTTCTATCAAAAAACCGGGGCGGGGTTTGCCCGCCCCGGCGATGGCGCAGAGTGTCCGCAAGCGACGGCTTATTTGTCGTTCAGCGCCGCGATGCCGGGCATCTCCTTGCCCTCCAGGAACTCCAGGGAGGC
>CALGIL010000068.1 GCA_937914895.1 uncultured Angelakisella sp. | reverse complement strand
GATTACCGAGGCGGCGGCGGAGGGCCCCTCGCCAATGAGCACCAGGACGAAGGCGGAGACGGCGTTGAGGAGGACGCGCAGCACAAAGGCAACGCGCAAAAGCAGCAGGCGCCGCCGGTGGAACCGGGCGATGCCGGGGTGGGCGGGCTCCAGCCGGCCCAGGGCGGCCTCCCACTGGGCGCCGTCCGCCCACCTCCGGGGAGGACGAGCTTTCATGTGCATCCATCCCTTCCGACGAGTGAAAATCCCTTCTATTATAGCAGATGGGGCCGCGGGCCGCAATCCGGCGGGGGAAAAGCGGGACGATTTTCGGCTTTGCGCCGTTTATTCAGAAATCTGACATATTTGCATCGCCGTTTTGTTGTATAATGCTTTTGTTCGTGGCACCGCGCCATGGACAAAAACTGAATAGGAGGCGACCCCATGCACAAAGCGAGAAAAGCACGAAGAACGCTTTCCCTGGCTTTGGCGGCGGCGCTTGTCCTGACGGTTGCAGGCTGTTCTGAAAAAACAAGTCCTTCCTCCGCAGGCCAGGATGTCCCGTCCCAAAGCGCGCCTGACCCCGATCAGGACCGGCAGGTCACTGGTCACATTGTGGTGTACACATCCGAACCACAGGACCTTGTGACCGACATGCTGGAAGACTTTCGGGCCAAGTACCCGGGCATCACCTACGACCTCTTCCGGTCCGGCTCCGGCGCTGTCATCAGCAAGCTGGACGCCGAGATGGAGGCGGGCGGCACCGAGGCCGACGTCGTCTGGATTGCGGACATCGGCTATCTGACACGGCTTGATGAGGAAGGACTTATCCATCACTACACCCCGGCCGCGGCGGCCGGACTGGACCCCCGGTTCAACTATAACGACGGCATGGCGTGGGAGGTCCGGCAGATCTTCAACGTCATTGCCTGCAACACCCTGAAAAACACGGCGGACATCACCGACTGGGCGGACCTGGCGGACCCCTCCCTTAACGGGCGCTTTGCCATGGCCAATCCCAGCTACTCCGGCGGGGCCTTTACCACCCTGGTGGGGCTGACCCAGACCCAGGGCCTGGGCTGGGAGCTTTTTGAAGCCTACAAGCAGAACAACATGAAGTTTGAGCAGTCCAACGGCAACCTTCAGACCAAGGTGTCCTCCGGGGAGTACGCCGCGGTGTCCATTGTGGACTTTATGGCCAGAAGCGCCCAGGCCGAGGGCTCCCCGGTACAGACGGTCTGGCCGGCCTCCGGCGCCGTCATGGTGCCCACCCCGGTGGCCATTCTGGAACGGGAGGGGGACGACCGGGCGGCCTGCCAGGCCCTGATGGACTACCTGCTGACCGAGGACGCCCAGCGGTTTTTTGTGGCCCAGGGCTATATTCCGGTGGACCCCGCCGCCGGGGTGCCCCAGGGGGCGCCCGATCTTCAGGACATCCGGGTGGTGGACCTGGACCTGAACACCTTTGTCACCCAATCCGCCGAAATCCGAGAGCGGTTTGAGAGCATTTTCGGACCCCAATAACCCGACGCCCACGCGGCCCGCGCCCGTCCCTTGGGGCAGGCGCGGGCCGGCTGTGCAACCAAAGGCCCGGCCTTTAAAAAACAGCTGGCTTTTGCCGGCAAAATCATCTATACTGCATAGTAACAAGTGAGCGGAGGGTTCCCCTTGATACAGAAATTCAAGGCCCGCCGGGGGGGAACCAACGCCGGAGAGCTTGCCCCCACCCTGATTTGGTATTTGACCATCGGGGTGCTGGTTCTCACGGTCATCTACCCGTCGGTGGTCCTTATCATCAACAGCTTTAAAACCCCCCAGGGCTGGGGGCTTGACAATTACCTGTCGGTGCTTACCGACCGCGGCATCCGCCTCAGCGTGTTAAACACCCTGAAGCTGGTGGTGCCGTCCACCCTGTTTGCCACTGCTCTGGGGGTGTTTCTGGCCTGGGTGGTGGTGCGCACCGACGTCCCCGGCAAGGGGATTTTCCGGACGCTGCTGGCCGTCCCGTACCTGATTCCTCCCTTCATCGGCGCCATTGCCTGGACCTTTATCCTGGGGCCCGCGGGCTCCTTTAACCAGCTGTATATGACGCTGTTTGATAAAACCACCCCCCTGGTGGACCTGTACACCCTTGGCGGCATGGTGTTTGTCATGACCATCTACCGGTACGCGGTGCCCTACGTTGTGGTCATGCCCGCCATGCGCAAGATCGATTCGGCCATCGAGGAGGCGTCCCGGGTGTCCGGGGCCGGCCCCTGGCGGACCCTGCGGGACATTACCATCCCGCTGCTGACCCCCTCCATTGTGGGGGCCGTCCTGCTGGTGTTTATGTTCATCCTGGCGGATTTTGGCGTCTCGGCGGTGCTGGGGGCCCCCAATCAAATCCGCACCATGACCACCCAGATCTATTATCTGGTCAACAGGCCCGACCTGCCCGGACATTTTCAGCTGGCGGCGGCGTACAGCCTGCTGCTGTGCCTGCTGGGCCTGGGGGGGCTTATGCTGTACAACCGGGTGCTGCGCGCCAACAAATATACCGTGGTGGCGGGGCGGGAGGGCTGTTTGCAGCCCACCCGGCTGGGGGCGGCCCGCTGGCCCATGTTCTGGGTGCTGGCGGCGGTGTTCTGCGTCACCACCCTGGGGCCCATTCTGGCCACGGTGACCACCTCGCTGACCAGGACCTTCGGGCTGCCCTTTGGCCCGGGCAACATCACCCTGCGCAACTTTACCCGGCTGTGGGACATCCAAAACATCCGCAGGGCCTTTGGCAACAGCTTCTTTTTGGCGGCGGCCTCGGGCCTTATCGTCACGGTGGTGGCCCTGGCGGTGGCCTATGTGGCGCTTAAGGGGGGGCTGCGGCGGTTCCATGGGGTAAAGCTGATGCAGGCCATGGTCACGGTGCCCTACTCCGTGCCCGGCACCGTCATCGCCCTTGCTATGATTCTGGCCTTTTCCCAGCCGCTGCCGGGTTCCGGCATCAAGCTGTACGGCACCATCTGGATTCTGCTGGTGGCCTATGTGGCGCGGTTTATGAATCTGGGCTATAATAACATCACCGGGGCCATCAGCCAAATTGACAACACTCTGGAGGAGGCCTCCCGCAGCGCCGGGGCCAACCATTTGCAGACCTTTGGCAACATCATGCTGCCCCTGCTGCGGCCAAGCCTGTACGGGTCCTTCTTTTTGGTGGCGGCCCCCACCCTGTCGGAGATCACCCTGTCGTCCCTCCTTTGGAGCGTCGGCAGCGAGACGGTGGGCACCGTGGTGTTTTCCGCCCAGGAGGAGGGCAAAATCCTGCTGACGGCGGCGCTGGCGGTCATCCTCATCGCGGTGTCGCTGCTGGTCAACTTTTTGGTGCGCAGACTGTCCGGCGACGACATAGGAATTTGACGGGCCCTTATAATAGGCGGCCCGCGGAACGCAAGGGAGGGCGGATGTATATGGCGCAGTGGAAGGAAGAGGTGCGGCAGCTGGC
>CALGIL010000067.1 GCA_937914895.1 uncultured Angelakisella sp. | reverse complement strand
GGCCCGGCAGCCAGAACGGCGGGTACCAGTGGAGCGCCAGGGAGCCCGGCAAACCGGACGCCCAGGCACCCAAGCCTAAAAAGAAGCACCGCCTGCTGACCCGGGTGGTCAGCGTGATTTTGGCGGTTACCATCCTCTCCTTTGCGGGGTACGGCGTCTACCAGGCGGCCACCGGCGGCGGGGGCTTAAAACCCAACACCTCCCTGGGCGGTTCCGGCGCCGAAAGCGGCGGCTCCATGCCGGACATCAACCTGAACAACAAGCCCTATGTGGGGGACGGCGCGGACCCCGAGGGGGTTTTGACCCCCAAGCAGATCTACGCCAAGGTATCCCCCTCGGTGGTGGGGGTCATCGCCTACCTGGGCGGGGGTGTCTACGGCCCCCAGCAGCAGGGCTCCGGCATCATCATGTCCTCCGACGGCTACGTCATTACCAACGCCCATGTGGTGGAGGGCGCCACCCGGGTGGAGATTGTGCTGGTCAACGGCGACGACTTTGACGCCCTGGTGGTGGGCACCGACGCCCAAAGCGACCTGGCGGTGCTGAAGGCCGTGGACGCCAAGGACCTTGTCCCCGCCGAGTTTGGCAACTCCGCCGAGCTGGAGGTGGGCGAGCGGGTGTGCGCCATTGGCAACCCCAGCGGCCTTGCCCTGCAAAGCACCCTGACGGTGGGGTATGTGTCGGCCCTGGACCGGGTCGTCTCCTCCAGCGGCAGCAGCTATAACCTCAAGTGCATCCAGACCGACGCCGCCATCAACCCCGGCAACTCCGGCGGCGCCCTTATCAACGAATTCGGCCAGGTGGTGGGCATCAACTCCATCAAGGTCATCGACCTGGATTACGAGGGCATCGGCTTTGCCATTCCCATCAACGACGCCCTGCCCATCATCCAGGACCTTGTCGTCAACAAAACCGTCACCGGGCGGCCCAAGCTGGGCATTACCGCCGCCCCCGTCACCGCCGAGGAGGCCCAGGCCTACGGCATTCCCCTGGGGCTGTGGGTCAAGGGCTTTGCCGCCGGCGCCGACATTGCCACCAAGGGGGTGCAGATCGACGACATCATCACCCATGTGGACGGCACCCCGGTCTATACCCTTAACGACTGCACCGACATCCTCAGCGAATTTAAGCCCGGCGACCAGGTGACCCTGACCCTGTACCGGATGGAGGGCGCGGTGCGCAACCAGACCTTCCAGGTGGATATTATCCTCATGTCCGGCGCCTGACCGGCCCCCGGGCAGGATTTTTGGCAGAAGCCGCGCCTTTTCTTCTTGACAGCGCCCCACGCAGCCCCTATACTATCAGTATCTCTTTGCGCCGCGGGCCGCGGCACAATCTGATCAGGCCATGGCCCCGTGCCAGGTGCCGGGCCGCTTTGGGCGGCAGCAGGGTTTGCCAATGCTTTGGACGCCTGCGGGACAGTTACTTGTTCCGCAGGCATTTTTTTATCCGTCCGCGGCCGGCGGCGGTTTGACAGCGGCTGCCGCGGGCATGATGACAAGGGAGGGGATTTGGATGGACCAGGACCTGAAGCGCCGCACCGTCCGGGTGCAGGCGGTAAACATTACCGTCAATGCGCTGCTGGCCGCCTTTAAGCTGGCGGCGGGGCTGACGGCCCGCTCCAGCGCCATGGTGTCCAGCGCCATCGAAAACGCCTCGGACATCTTCAAGGACGTCATGGTGTTTTTCAGCCTGCGGATGTCCTCCAAGGAATCGGACCGGGACCACCCCTACGGCCACGAGCGCATTGAATCGCTGACGGCGGTGCTGCTGGCCGTGGTGCTGGCCCTGGTGGGGGCGGGCATCGGCCTTAACAGCATCCGGCTGCTGGCGTCCGGGGTGGGCGGCGGCCTGGAGCCCCCCGGGGGCCTGGCCCTGGCGGCGGCGGTGGTGTCCATTGTCGTCAAGGAGCTGATGTTCCGCTATGTCCGGCGGGGGGCGCTGGCGGTGCGGTCGGACGCCCTGATGGCCACCGCCTGGGACCACCGGTCCGACGTGCTGTCCTCGGCGGGCAGCTTTGTGGGCATTTTGGGCGCCCGGCTGGGCCTGCCCATTTTGGACCCCCTGGCGGGGCTGATCATCTGCCTGTTTATTTTTCGGGCGGCCTGGGATATTTTTAACAGCGCCATGGGCAAGCTGGTGGACCGGTCCTGCGACCCCCAAACCGAGGCGGACATCCGCCGGGCGGTGCTGTCCGAGGAGGGGGTGCTGGCCCTGGACGAGATGCGCACCCGGCTGTTCGGCCCCCGGATTTACGTGGATATTGCCATCGCCTGTGACGGGGACCTGACCCTGACCCAGTCCCACGACATTGCCGAACGGGTCCATGAACGGGTGGAGCGGGACTTCCCCGACGTCAAGCACTGCATGGTCCACGTCAACCCCTATCTCCCCCCCGACGTATCCTGAAGCCGAAAAGCAGCTCCGTCTTACGGAGGAGCCGGTTTTCTGAATTTGTCCGCCCCTTCTCTGTTTTTGCGCCAAAAGCCGTTAAACGGCGGGGATTTCTTCCCGCCGTTTAACGGCTTTGTTCTGTCCCCCACGCCCGGGCGGGAGCCTTTCATTTTTGCGGAGGCGTCACAGCCAGCCCCTTTGCCAGGCCATGCGCCACTCCAAAAATCCCCCCATCATATCGTATACCTGGGCATAGCCCATCTCCCACAGCCGTTCGGCGGACTGCCAGCTGTGGGCCCCCGTGTGGCAGTAGACCAAAACGGGCCGCTGCCGGTCCGGCATCAGCCGGGGGGCCATGTCCTCCAGCCGGCTGGCCGGAATGGCCAGGCTGCCGGGGAGGGCGCCCCCGTTTCGCTCCCACGCTTCTCTTACGTCCAGGACCACCGGCGGCCGGCCCGACCGCATCATGTCGGCGGCCTGGCGCACCGAGACAGTCCCGTAACCCATCTGTTGTTCCATCGTAAGCCCTCTGTTTTTCTGTTCTTGCGGCGCTGCCCTATTGCAGTCTATGCGCCCCATGGGGGAAGGGTCCGGCGCCGCGGGACGCAAAAAGCCTTCCAAACTGCGTTTTGGCCCGCTGCCAGACCGGTCCGCGCAGGTTGGAAGGCTTCTTTTTGCTGTGGGGAATCAAAAACTTTTTAGACGGCTGGGCCTGTCAGCCCGCGCCCACCATCAGGCGGATCTCCAGGGGGATGCCCTGGGGCGGCAGGCTCATGGCGTACACCCCTTCGTGGTAGATGTTCAGCACCGCGCCGGGGACCAGCTCCTCCGGGTCCAGGTACAGCTGGGTGCCGTCGTTTACGTTAAAGACGGTCTGGTACAGGTACAAATCATCCCCGGCGGCGTCCTCGGGGGTGTTCAGGTTTTGCAGCAGCAGGCGGCGGCTGTCCCCGTCGCCGCTGACGGACACCAGGGTGCCGTTAAAATACACCCGTTCGGCGGGGGGCAGCTTGTTGACCGCAAGCGCGGCAAAGCCGCCGGCCAGCTGGCCGCCGGGCCCCTCGGCGTTATAAAATACCTCCAGGTGGTCGCCTATGGCCACCTCGCTTAAATCAAAGCTGGCCCGGGTGTTTTTGTCAAAGGTAAAAACAAGGTCGCGGATGTCGCTGGAGCCCTGGTAGGCCGCCAGGGTGACCGTCAGGCCCGTGTCGCTTTGCAGGCCGCCCACCATGGAGGTGACGGTGCCGCGGTACCGGGCCGCGTCCGCCACATACAGCCTTTCGGGCTCGGCGCGGCCGTCCTCCGGCAGACCGGCCTCCTCCTGGTTTTCCTCCTGGCTTTCCTCCTGGGACGGCGGGCCGGAACCGGGCGCGGCGGAGGGGGCGGCCCTGCCGCATCCGGGCAGGAAGGCCGCCAGGGCGGCGGTCATGGCAAGAACCGAAAGGGACAGCATGATTCGTCTGTTCATTGCTTATATGCCTCCTGCAAATAAAATTTTGACCCATGGGGCTTCACGCTTATATTGTGCCCACTCCGCCGTGCTTTGTTGCATTTGCCAAAAATATATCCGTAAATTTGTCAAAAGAGCATAGGGGACCGGACCATACCCCGGCCGTTGACTTTGCGCCCGGGGGGCCATAAAATGGGAGGAGAAAAGGAGGGCGCCCCATGAAGCGAGACGGACATACCCACAGCGAATACTGCCCCCACGGCAGAATCGGCGACACCGAGGAGTTGATTTTGGCGGCCGCGGCCCAGGGCTTTACCCACTACTCGGTCACCGAGCATTCCCCCATGCCGGAGGACTTCTTCCGCCGGGTGCCCGAAGACCTGCGGGAGGAGGCCCGGCGCACCGTCATGCGCCCCGGAGACCTGGAGCACTACCTGGGGAAGATGCACCGCTTAAAAGAAAAATACCGGGACCGCATCGCCCTGTCGGTGGGCCTGGAGGTGGAGTATGTGGAGGCCTTTGCCGGCTGGACCAGGGACCTGCTGGACGAGTACGGCCCCCAGCTGGACGACGGCCTTGTGTCGGTCCACTACCTGGCGCTGCCCCGGAATTTTTCAGCCGCAGGCCCCGGCGGCAAACCCCTTCCCCCCACCCCGGGGGAGCCGGAGGTTTTTCTGCCCATGGACCTGTCCTACGACCTGAACCGGCAGACCCTTCTGCCCGCCCTGGGGGGTCCGGAGGGCTTTCGCCGGGCCTACTTTGGGGCGGTGCGCGCCTCGGCACAGGCGGACCTGGGGCGGTACGGACCAAAGCGGCTGGGACACATCTCCCTGTGCCAAAAGTTTGACCTGGCCCTGCCGCAGGAGGAGCGGGGGTACTCCCCCGCCCTGGAGGAGGAGATCCTCCGGCTGCTGGGGGCGGCAAAAGAGAGGGGCTTTGCCCTGGACTTTAACGTGGCGGGGCTGCGCAAGCCCCAAAGCCCGGAGTTCTACCCCGGCCGGTGGATTGCCCGCCGGGCCCTGGCCCTGGGCATCCCCCTGGTGTACGGATCGGACAGCCATCACGTGTCCGAGGTGGGCCTGTATTATGACGTCTACCGGCAGTACGCGCAATGACCCGGGTGCGCATCCCTTTGGGGCGGGCGCGCCCGCTTTAAAAAAATCCCGGCCCGGACCAAAAAAAATGTCGCGGGGTGCTTTATGCCCGGGGCGCGGTGATGTATAATAAAAAGGATTGGGTTGGACAAGGAAAGCAGGCAGACTGCTGAATGCAACACGGGAGGGATTTTCGTATGACCAAGTATGTTTTTGTCACCGGGGGCGTGGTGTCCGGACTGGGCAAGGGGATTACCGCGGCGTCTTTGGGACGCCTTTTAAAGGCGCGGGGCCTGCGGGTGGCGGCCCAAAAGCTGGACCCCTATGTCAATGTGGACCCCGGCACCATGAGCCCCTATCAGCACGGGGAGGTCTTTGTCACCGACGATGGGGCCGAAACCGACCTGGACCTGGGCCACTACGAGCGCTTTATCGACGAAAATCTCAACCGTTATTCCAATCTGACCACCGGCAAGGTGTACTGGAACGTCCTGCACAAGGAGCGGGCCGGGGAATACCTGGGGGAGACGGTGCAGGTCATCCCCCACATCACCAACGAGATCAAATCCTTTATTTACAACGTGGGCACCGACCGGGACGCCGACGTCATCATCACCGAGGTGGGGGGCACTGTGGGCGACATTGAAAGCCAGCCCTTTTTGGAGGCCATCCGCCAGGTGTCTCTGGAGCAGGGGCGGGAAAACTGCATCTTCATCCACGTCACTCTGGTGCCTTACCTGTCCGGCTCGGACGAGCCCAAGAGCAAGCCCACCCAGCACTCGGTCAAGGAGCTGCAGGGCCTGGGCATCTCCCCGGACATCATCGTCTGCCGGTGCGACCGACCCCTGGACGATTCCATCCGGCACAAAATCTCCCTGTTCTGCAACGTAAGGCCGGACTGCGTCATCGAAAACCTGACCCTGCCGGTGCTGTACCAGGCCCCCATTATGCTGGAGCGCAGCCGCCTGTCCGACATTGTCTGCCGGGCGCTGCACCTGGACGCACCGCCCCCGGACCTTTCGGACTGGAACGCCATGCTGGAGCGGGTGGCAAAGCGCGACCGGGAGGTGCGCATTGCCCTGGTGGGCAAGTATGTGCGCCTGCACGACGCCTATTTATCGGTAGCCGAGGCCCTGCACCACGCCGGGTACGAAAACGCCGCCAAGGTGGACATCCGGTGGGTGGACGCGGAGCTGGTGGAGGACGGCACCGCGGCGCAGCTGCTGGGGGACTGCGACGGCATCCTGGTGCCCGGGGGCTTCGGCGACCGGGGCATCGAGGGGAAAATTGCCGCGGGGCGCTACGCCCGGGAGCATGACATCCCCTACCTTGGCATCTGCCTGGGGATGCAGACGGCGGTTATTGAGTTTGCCCGCCATGTGCTGGGCCACGGCGACGCCAACTCCAGCGAATTTGCCCCCGACAGCGCCCACCCCGTCATCGACCTCATGCCCGACCAGCAGGGCGACCTGCCCAAGGGCGGCACCATGCGCCTGGGGGCCTACCCCTGCGCCATCCGGCCGGGGTCCATGATGGCCCGGGCCTACGGCGCCCCGGAAATCTCGGAGCGGCACCGCCACCGGTACGAGTTTAACAACGCCTACCGCGAGGCCGCCCAGGGCGCGGGCCTTGCCGTTACCGGCACCAGCCCCGACGGCCGGCTGGTGGAGGCGGTGGAAATTCCCGCCAACCGCTTTTTTGTGGGGGTGCAGTATCACCCCGAATTCAAAAGCCGCCCCAACAAGGCCCACCCCCTCTTCCGGGAATTTGTGCGGGCTGCCCTGGACGGGCAGGGCAGGGCCTGAGGCGCGGCATCCGGTCCACCCCCATTCGGGGGTGGACTTTTGTATGACCCAAAAAGTTTTCTCCCCGGGGGCGCATATGTACAATCCGCCGCCGCATTTAATGGGAGGTAGGATTTTTGCCCCATCCGCAGGTCCGGCAAAATTTGTTTGCAATAACTTCATCATAGTGGCAAACAATCTTTAAATTCCGGTCACAAATGTCCGGTACAATAGGGACTAAAGAGAGCAAACGGACCATGAAGGCTCCTTTTGGATGCAGGCCAGACCTTTTAGGAGGAATGTAAAATGGCAGACTTCTTTGGCGATTTTAATAATAACCCCTATGGGGACACCTCCCACGACCGGGACGGCTGGAGCCAGTCCGGCCAGGGCGTCCCCCCCCTCATCCTGGGGGAGGAGCCCCGGCGGGAAGAATTTTTCCGGCGCTACCAGTCTATTTTTGAGGGGCCGGAGCCCCCGCGGAACACGCCGCCCTCTCCCCCGCCCCGCCCCAAGCGGGAAAAACAGGGCCGGGGCAAATCCATGGCCCTGCTGGTGGCGCTGTGCATGGTGCTGTCCGGTCTGACCGGCTTTGCCGGCGGCTACGGCGCGTCGGTGCTGCTGGATAAGGGCGGCGCAAGCAATGCCGTGACGGCGGCGCCGGCGCCCCAGTCCCCCGCCGCCCCCCTGTCCGCCGTCAGCCCCTCGGGGGTCAACATCGCCCAGGTGGCCGCCATGGCGGCGCCCTCGGTGGTGGAGGTGACCACCGAAAGCGTCACCCGGGATTCCTTTTTGGGCAACCGGGTCATCGGCGGCGCCGGCAGCGGCGTCATTGTCTCGCAGGACGGCTACATTGCCACCAACTACCACGTCATCGACGGTGCCAACACCATTAAGGTGCGGCTGTCCGACGGGGCCACCCACACCGCCCGCCTGGTGGGCGGCGACGAGGCCGCGGACATCGCGGTTATCAAAATCCAGGCCGAGGGGCTGCCCGCCGCGGTGATGGGCGATTCCGACAGCCTGGTGGTGGGCGACTTTGCCCTGGCCATCGGCAACCCCCTGGGCGAGCTGGGGGGCACCGTCACCAACGGCATCATCAGCGCCCTCAGCCGGCAGGTGACCATCGACGGCAACACCATGACCCTGCTGCAGACCAACGCGGCCATCAACAGCGGCAACTCCGGCGGCGGCCTTTTTAACGCAAACGGCCAGCTTATCGGCATTGTCAACGCCAAATCCATGGGCAGCGGCATCGAGGGATTGGGCTTTGCCATCCCCATCAACGCCGCAAAGCCCCTTATCCAGGACCTGATGACCGTGGGCTATGTCACCGGCCGCCCCTACCTGGGGGTCAACCTTATCAACATCGGCGACGCCTACACCGCCATGCGGTACAAGGTCCAGTACCTGGGGGTCTATGTGGATTCGGTGGACGAGGGGTCCGCCGACCAGCAGGCCGGCCTCCGGGCCGGGGACTGCATCCTTTCGGCCGACGGCCAGCAGATCTCCTCCGGCGACCAGTTGGCGGCCATCATCGCCCAAAAGTCCGTGGGGGACACCCTTGCCCTGCAGATCATGCGCGACGGGCTGACCCAGGACCTGACCGCCACCCTGGCGGAATACATCCCCGTCCAGTAGGGCCAACCGCCGGCCCCGGCCGGATGAATGTATAGATTGCTTTTTCGTCTTCCCCTCCAAAACCCTTTCTTTTCCCTTCTACCTTTTCCCATGGCGAAAAGCCACCCGCCGGGCGGTCGGAATACCGGCCCGGCGGGCGGGAAGACCAAATCATCCCGCCCCCTGGGGCGGTTTTTTTATGCCTTTTGGGGTCTGTTTTTAGACAAGGTTATCCTTCTTCACTCTGCGGGGCGGGTCCCAAATCCTCCTACGCCTCCGGGCGACCCATGGATATGGTTTTCCTGTTGTCCGCCCTGGCCGCGGCGTGGGCTGGCTTTTTTTGTGTTGCTAT
>CALGIL010000066.1 GCA_937914895.1 uncultured Angelakisella sp. | reverse complement strand
AGCCGGGCCAGGTACCCGTCAATCTCCTCTTTGGGCAGGTCCACCCCATTCAGGCGGTTGATCCAATCATAGGTGAAGGGAATCCGTTTGGGGGTGTGGTCGGCGTTGTCCACGTCGATGACCCCGTCCACCACTTCGCCGGCCCCCAGCAGCTCCACCAGCTGGCAGGCCCGGGCCAGGGCCACGGGGCAGGTATCGGAGCTCAGGCCTTTTTCGAAGCGGCCGGAGCTTTCGGTGCGCAGGCCCAGCTTTTTGGAGGTGATGCGCACGCTGGAGCCCAAAAAGCAGGCGGACTCGAAGACAATGGTTTGGGTGTCCGCCTGGATGCCGGAGTACTGGCCGCCCATGACCCCGGCCACGGCGCTGGGGGCCTTGGCGTCGGCGATGACCAGCATGTCGGGGGAGAGGGGCCGCTTTGCCTCGTCCAGGGTGGTGATGGCCTCCCCCGGCTGTGCGTTTCGGACGATGATCTGCCCGCCGGCCACGTACTTTAAATCAAAGGCGTGCATGGGCTGGCCGTATTCCAGCATGACGTAGTTGGTAATATCCACAATGTTGTTGATGGGCCGCACCCCGCTGGCGCGCAGCCGCTCCCGCATCCACCGGGGCGAGGGCTCTATCTGTACGTTTTTAACCACCCTGGCCATATAGCGGGGGCATAGCTTACCGTTGTGCACCTCCACCTTCAGGTAGTCCCCAACATTGCCGCCGCTGCCCCGGACGGTGGGGGCCTCCAGATGAAAGGGCAGGTTCCAGGTGGCGGCGGTCTCCCGGGCAAGGCCGGTCACCGACAGGCAGTCGGGGCGGTTGGAGGTAATCTCAAACTCGAAGCGCAGGTCGTCAAGGCCCACGGCGGTGCGGATGTTAAGGCCCAGGGTGCGGTCGCAGTCCTCCCCCAGGATGAAGATGCCGTCCTCCACAGCGTAGGGGAAGTCGTGGGCGGTCAGGCCCAGCTCGCTTAAAGAGCAGAGCATGCCGCTGCTTTCCACCCCCCGCAGCTTTCCGCGGCGGATGGTTTTGCCGCCGGGCAGGGCCGCGCCGTCCAGGGCCGCGGGGACAAAGTCCCCCTCCCGGACGTTTTGGGCCCCGGTGACGATCTGCACGGTGCCCGTACCCGTCTCCACCTGGCAAATCCACAAATGGTCCGAATCGGGGTGGCGCTCCATGGCGGCCACCCGGCCCACCACCACCTTTTGGATGTCCTCGCCCTCCACGGTCCACCCTTCGGTCTTGGAGCCGGACAGGGACATGCCCTCGGCGTACTCCCGGGGAGGGAGGTCGATGTCTACATAGTCCCGAAGCCATTTTTGCGATAAATTCATGGTGCTTTCCCTCCCTTATTTAAAACTGGCGCAAAAAGCGCAGGTCGTTTTCATAGAAGAGCCGCAGGTCGTCCACGCCGTAGCGCCGCATGACCATGCGCTCCAGGCCCATGCCAAAGGCAAAGCCGCTGTATTCCTCGGGGTCGATGCCGCAGGTGGCCAGCACCTTGGGGTGCACCATGCCGCAGCCCAACAGCTCGATCCAGCCCTCGCCCTTGCACAGGCGGCAGCCCTGGCCCTTGCAGGCAAAGCACTGCATGTCCAGCTCGGCCGACGGCTCGGTAAAGGGGAAGTGGTGGGGCCGAAAGCGCACCACGGTGTCCTCGCCGTACAGCCGCCGGCAGACGGTGGCCAGACAGCCCTTGAGGTCGGTCATGGTGATGCCCTTATCCACCACCAGCCCCTCGATTTGATGAAAGACGGGGGAGTGGGTGGCGTCCACCTCGTCCGAGCGGTAGACCCGCCCGGGGGCGATGATGCGGATGGGGGGCTTGCGCTGTTCCATGGTGCGAATCTGCACCGGGGAGGTCTGGGTGCGCAGCACCACATTGTCCGAGATATAAAAGGTGTCCTGGGTGTCCCGGGCCGGGTGGTTTTTGGGGATGTTTAAGGCCTCAAAGTTGTAGTAGTCGGTCTCCACCTCGGGGCCGTCCACCACGTCGAAGCCCATGCCCAAAAAGATTTCTTTAATTTCCTCCAGCACCTGGGACAGGGGATGGCGGTAGCCCGCCTCCCGCTGCCTGCCGGGCAGGGTGACGTCCAGGGTTTCGGCCTTCAGGCGCTCCTTTGCCGCGGCGGCTTTTAAGGCGGCGGTGCGGCTTTCCAGCGCCTCCTCAATGTCGGCGCGGACC
>CALGIL010000065.1 GCA_937914895.1 uncultured Angelakisella sp. | reverse complement strand
CCCGGCAATCTTTGGTACCTTTCCATTGCTGGAAAGTAACAAACAAAAGCCGGCCCGGCCCGCGACCGGGGCGGACAACAGGAAAACTATATCCATGGGGCCTTACCAGGTTTTGCCACTTTTGCCCGGACAAAAGTGAAGAAAACACAAGCTTTTCTGTACGATTTTAAGTTTGCGGGTACACAAAACCGCCATGAGCAATGCTCATGGCGGTTTAGCGTCCGGCAAACAGCGGCGATAGCTCCGGCCAGTCCGCAGGCTCCAGGCGGCGCCGGGCGTCGGCAATGTCCCGGAGACGGTGGGCGTCGGAACTGACGATGATCTCGTGGCTCTCCCGAAGGGGGGCGTGGGCCGGGTCCGCAAAAAATTCCCGGGGCCGGGCCACCTCCAGCCGGCGAAAAACAGGGACCTCCGGCAGGCCGCCCAGGACGGCTAAAATCCCCCCCGAGGGCCGGTCGATGTGGGCGGGGTAGCATATTCCCCCATAGGAGGCCGCCCAGTCCGGCATCCGGTCGATGGAGAGGGCCGCGGCGTTCAGCAGCAGGGTGGGGGCTTCCTCCAGCACCCGCTCCCCGGCGTCCATGACCAATTGACTGCCAAAAATGTTTGGGCGGTTTGGCACGGGGGGCAGCAGGGATTCTATCTCCCGGCCCGCTTCCCGGGCGGCCTCCAGACCCGGGAAGAGGCAGATGACGTGGATTTCCTCGGCGGTGGAAACCTCCATCCCCGGCACCACGACAAGGGGGGTCCCCCGGGCCGCCTCCATCACCGCCCCGGCGTTGCGGGTGCTGTTGTGGTCGGTAACCGCAATAACCTCCAGCCCCGCCAGCACCGCCATATTCACAAGGTTGGGCGGGGTCATGTCGTCGTCCGCGCAGGGGGACAGGCAGGTGTGGATATGCAGGTCGTAATACAGGGACATGCCGCGCCCCCCTTTCATCCATGGTCCGGCCCGGGGCTTACCGCCCCAGGGCGCCGGCGGCGGCCATAGCCGCCTGGAACACCGGCAGGCCGGTGCCCAGCACCGGGATTCCTTTCCCCTCCGCCCGCAGCAGGGCGTCCGCGGCAAGGGGCATCCCCTCGGCCAGCACAATGCAGGCCGCGTCCGTCAGCACCGCCACCGCCACTGAATTGACATTGCCCATGACCGTCACCCAGGCGCAGCCCGCCGGGGCCCGGCCCATGACCACCGACAGCAAATCGCCGCAGTAGACCTCCCCGGACAGCACCCTGTCCCCATCCCCGCACAGCAGGGTAAAGCCGGCGGCCTCACCCAATTCTCTTACCGTCAACGCAAGTCCTCCTTTTTAGGAAAGCCCCCCAGCCGCAGCGCCGTCAGGCTGCCCTGGACCGCCTCCATCTTTTCCTTCAGCACGTAGATGCAGGCATCCTCGTGGGAATACCCCCGCACAATATCCTCGGCCAGGGCCCGGCAGGAGGGCGCCCCGCAGGAGCCGCAGTCCAGGTGGTACAGCCGCTTTTCAATCTCCTCCATCCGGCCCAGCATCTCCATGGCCACCATGGGGGAGGGGTCCAGCCGGATCACATCCGCCGGCGCCACCCCGGTTTCCCAGGCAAGCTCCTCCAGGGGCATGCCGTCTATGTGACTGCAGGCCACCGGGCGGTACCGCCCCAGCTTTTTAAGCCGGGTGGCCGCCAGATAGGGGTTTTCGATATTCAGCACGCCGCCCACGCACCCGGCGGGGCAGGCGCTCAGCTCCACAAAATCCACGTCCCCCAGGCGCTCTCCCTCCATCTCCTCCAGCACCTTGATGACGTTTTCCATGCCGTCGGCGGCCAGGTACCGCTCGTGGAGGGTGGCCGAGGCCTCCCCCCCGCTTCTGCCCCAGGCAATGCCGGTCCTGCCGGCCCGGGACACCGTCTCGGGGGAGGGTTTTACCAGGGCGTTCATGGCGGCCAGCAGGGGGGGATAGATCTCGCTGACCCCGATGGTCAGGTCGATGCCGCTTGCTTCGGCGCCCATGGGGGACCGGGCCGCCGTCACCTTGGCGGGGCAGGGGGTCAAAAACACCACCCCAATCTCCCCGGAGGAAAGCCCCGTGCGCTCCATGGCCTCCCGCCTGGCCAGCCGGGCGGCCACCTCCACCGGCGCGCGGAGGTGCAGAATATTGCCGATGAGCTGGGGGAACCGCACCCGGATCATCCGCAGCACCGCCGGGCAGGCGGAGGAGATGACCGGGCGCTTAAGCGCCCCTGCCCGCAGCAGGCGGCGGGTGGCGTCGGACACCAGCTCCGCCCCCCGGGACACCTCGTACACCGCGTCAAAGCCCATAAGCTTCAGGCCGTCCAACAGGATCTCGGTATCCTCCAGATGGTTAAACTGCCCAAACAGGGACGGGGGCGGCAGGGCCACGGTGTAGGCAAAGCGTTCCAGGTCGGACAGGGAGTCCGTCACCGCCCGCTTGGCATGGTGGGGGCAGACCCGGATGCACTCGCCGCAGTCGATGCAGCGCTCCTTAATAATTTTCGCCTTGCCGCCCCGCACCCGGATGGCCTCGGTGGGGCAGCGCTTGACACAGGTGATGCACCCCTTGCAGGCGTCGCGGTCCAGGGTGACCGAATGAAAATATTCCGACAATGGGTTTCCACCTCCCGTCCTTCATTTTTACAAACCCTGCGGGGCGGTGTGGACCACGATGGTCACCACCGTGCCCTCCCCCACCCTGCTGTCCACCGACAGCCCGTCGGCGTATTTTTTCATGTTGGGCAGGCCCATGCCCGCCCCAAAGCCCAGGTTCCGCACATAGTCGGGGGCGGTGCTCCACCCCGCCTCCATGGCTTTGTCCACATCGGGGATGCCGGGGCCGTGGTCGGCCAGCACCGCGGTAATGCCGGCGGGGCCGATGTCCACGTCAATCTCTCCGCCGCCGCCGTGGATGACCATGTTGATCTCCCCTTCGTACAGGGCAATGGACAGCTTGCGGATGACCTCCGGGTCCAGCCCCAGGCGCTTGAGGAGCCCCTTGACGGCGCCGGACGCCTCGCCGGCCCGGGTAAAGTCGTCCCCGGGCACCTGGTAGTGGTAATGCAGTCCCGTCATTGAATGTGGGTCCCCCCCTTCAGCCCTCCCTGATACAGAAGACCGCAGGCGGTAAACATCCGGTGGGTGGTGGTCATAACGGCGATGTTCCTGTCCCGGGCCAGGTCCACAATGGCCTGGTCGGGCTGCTTGCCCCGGACAAAAACGACGCACACCATGTCCATCATTTCGGCGGTGCGGATGACCTGCTGGTTGACAAGGCCGGTAATAAGCACCGCCTGGTCCTTGACAAAGGCCAGCACGTCGCTCATCATATCGCTGCCGCAGGCGGTGTTGACGGTGTGGTTCAGCAGGTCCTGGCCAAATACAAGGTCGGCGTCCAATATGGTCTTTACATCCCTCAGCGTCATATGGGCAAACTCCTTTTCTCCGGTTCGCAAAAATTTCTGGCAGAATAAGCGGGCGCCAGCAAAGCTTTCCATTCCTTTTATACAAAATAGATTATAGCACCCGCAAAATGCAAAGACAATTGCGCAAAACAGAGAAAAAGACACAACGGGGCAAAAATCGCCCCGGGGTACTGGCGCATGGGTCATCGTTATGTTATAATCTTGACGAACTATGGGGCAGTTTGCTTTGGCCCCGAAGACACAGCGTCATATAGAAGGAGGCCGCCCACACGATGGCAAGCAAACGGTCCAAAATCGCCTTTGCCGGCACCCAGGAGCAGGAGCAGTCCCTCCGCCGGCTTATGGACAGGCTGAAGGAACAGCCCGGCGCCCTGATGCCGGTGCTCCAGGGAGCCCAGGAGATCTACGGCTATCTGCCCCTGGAGGTCATGGAAATCATCTCGGTAGGGATGGACGTGCCCCTGGAGGAAATTTATGGGGTGGCCACCTTTTACTCCCAGTTTTCCCTGAACCCCAAGGGCCAGTACCGCATCTCGGTATGCCTGGGCACCGCCTGCTATGTCAAGGGGGCGGGGGATGTCTATGAGCGCCTGCGGGAAAAGCTGGGCATCGCCGGCGGTGAATGCACCCCCGACGGCAAATTTTCCCTGGACGCCTGCCGGTGCATCGGCGCCTGCGGCCTTGCCCCGGTGATGACCGTCAACGACGAGGTGTACGGCCGCCTGGTGGCCGACGACGTGGAGGGCATTCTGGCCAAATACGGCGCCTGACGCCGGCGGAGGTGAGCCCCAATGATGCAGGACCTGTCCCTGAGCATCCTGGACGTGGCGCAAAACTCGGTGGCGGCGGGGGCGTCCTTTCTGTCCGTCACGGTGGACGAACAGCCCGCCCGGGACCTGTTAAGGGTGGTCATTGCGGATGACGGCCGGGGTATGACCCCCGAGGAGGCGCGGCGGGCGGCCGACCCCTTTTATACCACCCGGACCACCCGGACGGTGGGGCTGGGGCTGCCGTTTTTTAAAATGGCGGCGGACTTAAGCGGCGGGGGCCTTACCATCGACAGCGCCCCCGGGGCGGGCACCACCGTAACGGCGGAGTTCGGCCTGACGAACATCGACCGCCCCCCGCTGGGGGATGTGGACGAGACGGTGGCGGTGCTTATCCAGGGCAGCCCGGACATGGATGTTTTGTATGTCCGGCGGCTGGGGGACCGGCAGATGTCCCTGGACACCCGGGTGCTGCGCCGGGCCCTGGGGGATATTCCCCTGGACGCGCCGGGGGTCTCCCGCTTTATTGGGGAGTACCTGGCCCAGCACACCCGGGAACTGCTGGCAATTGACAGTTGAAAACTGTCAATGTCGGCACCGCGCACAGCGCGATTCTCTCAAAACCGCCGCGTCCCACGCGGCACCATCATTCTCCATTGTCCATTATCAATTGCCAAAAGGAGCAACCAGATGAAGAGTATTGCGGAACTGCAGGCCCTGCGGGATGAAATGCAGGGAAAGATTGGCATCCGCCACGACAGCGACGCCGGCGTCCGTGTGGTGGTGGGCATGGCCACCTGCGGCATTGCCGCCGGGGCCCGCCCGGTGCTGAAGGCCTTTGCCGACGAGGTGGGCCGCCGGGGCCTGACCCATGTGTCGGTGGGCCAGACCGGCTGCATCGGCATCTGCCAGTACGAGCCGGTGGTGGAGGTCTACGAGCCGGGCAAGGGCAAGACCACCTATGTCAAGGTGGTGCCCGAAATGGTGCCCCTTATTGTCAGCCAGCATCTGGTCAACGGCAACCCGGTGGTGGAGTACACCATCGGCAGCGCCAAATAAAAGAAAGGAGGCATGACCCATGGTAAGATCCCATGTTCTGGTGTGCAGCGGCACAGGTTGTACCTCCTCGGGCAGCCAGCGGATTTTGGCCGCCTTTGACCGGGAGCTGAAGGAGACGGGGCTGTCCGACGAAATTAAGGTGATTAAAACCGGCTGCTTCGGCCTTTGCGCCCTGGGCCCCGTGGTGGTGGTCTACCCCGAGGGGGCCTTTTACTCCCAGGTAAAGAGCGAGGACGTCCCCGAAATTGTGGAGGAACACCTTTTAAAGGGACGCATTGTCAAGCGCCTGCTGTACGAAGAGACCGTCAAAGAGGACGCGGTGCAAAGCCTGGACGAGACGGGTTTTTATAAAAAGCAGCTGCGGGTGGCGCTGAAAAACTGCGGCGTCATCGACCCCGAAAACATCAATGAATACATCGCCTACGACGGCTATATGGCCCTGGCCAAGGTGCTGACCGAAATGACCCCCGACGACGTCATCCGCACCGTCACGGACTCCGGCCTGCGGGGCCGGGGCGGCGGCGGCTTTCCCACCGGGCGCAAGTGGTCCTTTGCGGCGGCCCAGCCCAAGGGGCAGAAGTATGTCTGCTGCAACGCCGACGAGGGCGACCCCGGCGCCTTTATGGACCGCTCGGTGCTGGAGGGCGACCCCCACGTGGTCATTGAGGCCATGGCCATTGCCGGTTACGCCATCGGCGCCAACCAGGGCTACGTCTATGTCCGGGCCGAGTACCCCATTGCCGTCAAGCGCCTGCAGATCGCCATTGACCAGGCCCGGGAAAACGGCCTGCTGGGCAAAGACATCCTGGGCACCGGCTTCGATTTTGACCTGGACATCCGCCTGGGCGCCGGGGCCTTCGTCTGCGGCGAGGAGACGGCCCTGCTCACCTCCATCGAGGGGCACCGGGGCGAACCCCGGCCCCGCCCCCCCTTCCCCGCGGTGAGCGGCCTCTTTGGCAAACCCACCGTCCTCAACAACGTGGAGACCTACGCCAACATCCCCCAGATCATCCTGCAGGGGGCCGACTGGTTTTGCCGGATAGGCACCGAAAAATCCAAGGGCACCAAGGTGTTTGCCCTGGGGGGCAAAATCAACAACACGGGCCTTGTGGAGGTCCCCATGGGCACCACCCTGCGGGACATCGTCTTTGAGATCGGCGGCGGCATTCCAAACGGCAAGCAGTTTAAGGCGGCCCAGACCGGCGGCCCCTCCGGCGGGTGCATCCCCAGCGAGCACCTGGACATCCCGGTGGACTACGACAACCTTATTTCCATCGGCTCCATGATGGGCTCCGGCGGCCTTATCGTCATGGACGAGGACACCTGCATGGTGGACATTGCCAAATTTTTCCTGGAATTTACCGTGGACGAAAGCTGCGGCAAATGCACCCCCTGCCGCATCGGCACCAAACGCCTCCACGAGCTGCTGGAGAAAATTACCGACGGCAAGGCCACCATGGAGGACCTGGACAAGCTGGAAACCCTGTGCTATCACATTAAGGAAAACGCCCTGTGCGGCCTGGGGCAGACCGCCCCCAACCCGGTGCTGAGCACCTTAAAATACTTCCGGGACGAATACGTGGCCCACATTGTGGATAAGACCTGCCCCGCCGGGGTGTGCAAGGCCCTGCTGAACATTGTCATCCTCCCCGAAAAGTGCAGGGGCTGCACCGTCTGCGCCAAGGCCTGCCCCACCGGGGCTATCTCCGGCACCGTCAAGGAGCCCCATGTCATCGACCAGAGCAAATGTGTCAAGTGCGGCGTCTGCATGGAAAAATGCCGCTTTGGCGCCATTGTAAAACACTGAGAGAGGAGGACATCAAGATGAGCAAGACCAACATGGAAACCGCACAGCAGGAAGTACGGATGGTCCACCTGACCATCAACGGCCTGCCGGTCACCGTTCCCCAGGGCACCACCATTCTGGAGGCGGCCCGCCAGCTGGCCATCGAGATTCCCACTCTCTGCTATCTGCGGGAGATCAACGAAATCGGCGCCTGCCGCATCTGCGTGGTGGAGGTCAAGGGGATGCGGGGCCTGGTGGCATCCTGCGTCTACCCGGTGGCCGAAGGGATGGAGGTCCTCACTAACTCCAAGCGGGTGTTTGCCTCCCGCAAAATTGACCTGGAGCTGATTTTGTCCACCCACGACAAGCACTGCCTGTCCTGCGTACGGTCGGGCAACTGTGAGCTGCAAAAGCTGTGCAAGGACTTCCGCGTCTATGACGAAAACGTCTATGCCGGCGAAAACATCCAGTACGACTTTGACGATTCGGCCAAGCACATGTACCGGGACAACAACAAGTGCATTCTATGCCGCCGCTGCGTGGCCGCCTGCTCCAAGTGGCAGAGCGTGTCGGTCATCGGCGCCAACGACCGGGGCTTTGCCACCCACATCGGCTGCGCCTTTGACGACAGCCTGGGGGAGGTTGCCTGCGTCTCCTGCGGGCAGTGCGTGGTGGTCTGCCCCACCGGGGCCATTGCCGAAAAGGACAACACCAAGGACGTGTGGCGCGCCCTGGGCGACCCCACCAAGCACGTGCTGGTCCAGACGGCCCCCTCCATCCGGGTGACCCTGGGCGAGGCCTTTGATATGCCCATTGGCACCAACGTCAAGGGCAAGATGGTGGCCGCCCTGCGCCGCCTGGGCTTTGACGGCGTTTTTGACACCGACCTTGCCGCCGACCTTACTATTGTGGAGGAGGCAAACGAGCTGGTGGAGCGCATCCGGGAGGGGGGCGCCCTGCCCATGATCACCTCCTGCTCCCCCGGATGGGTGCGGTTTTGCGAGCATTACTACCCCGAGTTTGTACCCAACCTGTCCACCTGCAAATCCCCCCAGCAGATGTTTGGCGCCCTGGCCAAGACCTGGTATGCCCAGCGCACCGGCATCGACCCCAAGGATATTTTTGTGGTGGGCATTATGCCCTGCACCGCCAAAAAGTTTGAGACCCAGCGGGAGGACGAAAGCGCCGCCGGCGTCCCCGACGTGGATGTGGCCATCACCACCCGGGAGCTGGCCCGGATGATCGACCGGGCGGGCATCAACTTCCAAAATCTGCCCGACGAGGAATTTGACGCGCCCCTGGGCGTCTCTTCCGGCGCGGGCGCCATCTTCGGCGCCACCGGCGGCGTTATGGAGGCCGCCCTGCGCACCGCCGCCGAGTGGATTACCGGCGAGGCCGGGGCCCCGGTGGAGTTCCCCCAGGTGCGGGGGGTGGAGGGCATTAAAAAAACCTCCTACCAGCTGGGCGACCTGACCCTGAAGGTGGCGGTGGTGTCCGGCCTGCGCAACGCAAAGCTGCTGCTGGACAGCATTAAGCGGGGCGAGGAGGACTTTCAGTTCATCGAGATTATGGGCTGCCCCGGCGGCTGCGTCAACGGCGGGGGACAGCCCGTTCAGCCGGCCCGGGTCCGGAATTTTGTGGACCTTAAAAGCCTGCGCGCCGCCGCCTTGTACGACGAGGACGAGCGGTCCACCCTGCGCAAATCTCACGAAAACCCGGTGCTTAAAGAGGTCTACCAGGACTTTTTGAAGGCCCCCGGCAGCCACGCCGCCCACCAGATTCTGCATACCTCCTACCGCAAAAAGGACCGCTTCCACGGATAACCCTAAAAGCCAGCCCCGGCCGGATCCGGCCGGGGCTGGCTTTTTTTTATTCAGAGAGCCTTCTGGCTTTCCGAGCCTGGGGGGCTGCGCTGCCGCTATGTTGGCCCAGGGGCCCAAACCCTTTTTGCCCTGCGGGGTGCTTTTTCCCATTGCCACGCTTTGTAACCGAGCTAACCTTTCTCCACTTTTGTCCGGGCAAAAGTGGCAAAACCCGCCGGGGGTTTTTTGTGCCCTGCCGGACCGGGCGTCATGGATATAACTGTCCTGTCGCCCGCCTTG
>CALGIL010000064.1 GCA_937914895.1 uncultured Angelakisella sp. | reverse complement strand
CAAACACCGCACCACCGGCAGCATTATATTGAATGACACCGAGACCGACGGCCTTACCATCCGGCAGATTCGGGACCTGGGGCTGGCCCACATTTCAGAGGACCGGATGAAGTACGGCATTGCGGGGGACCTTTCCGTCCGCGATAACATTGCCTCGGTTTACCTGGACAACCCCAAGTATATCAAAGGGCCCCTTTTAAATGTCCGCAAGATAAACGCCTTTGTAGACGAGTGCATTCAGGAATTTGAGATCGCCTGTACCAGCGGCAGCGAGCCCATCCACCTGTTGTCCGGCGGCAATATTCAAAAAGTTATTATCGCCCGGGAATTTTCCGGCGGTGCCAACCTGATTGTGGCCAACCAGCCCACCCGCGGCATCGACGTGGGCACCACCGACCTCATCCGCCGTTTGCTGGTCAAGTATACCCGGGAGCGGGACGTGGGTGTTCTTCTTATCTCCTCCGATCTCAATGAACTGATGGAGCTTTCGGATCGCCTGCTGGTGATGAAGGATGGCCAAGTTGTCGCCCAGTTTAACGATGTAAAGTCGGTGCAGGACGAGGAACTGGGAGAATATATGCTGGGCATTCGCAAGATGGTACCTGACGAGATGGGGGATTTACTATGAAAAAAATTCAAAGAGTGGAAATCATGTTTGAGTTCCTGCGGGTCCTCCTGGGCATTATTATCGCCTTTGCTCTGTGCCTGGTCATCATCGTGCTGATGTCCGAAAAAGGTGGGGCCATGGACGCCATCAAAAACTTTGCCATTGGCCCCTTTATGTCCAAACGGCGGTTTGGCCAGGTTATGAGCCGCTACATCCCCTATATGCTCACCGGCTGCGGAATGTGTTTTATCTATGCCTGCGGCCGCTTTAACCTCATCGGCGAGGGCATCATCAACATCGCGCCCATCCTGCCCCTGTTCATTATGTTTAAAACCCCACTGATGACGTCGCTGCCCAAGGTGGTCAACCTTTTCATCATTGTTGCCCTGTGCGCCGCGGTGGGCGGGGCCATTGCCATGGTGCCCGCCATTGGGCGGGAGCGGCTGGGCGCCAACGAGATGGTAACCTCCATCATTATGCAGTTTATGCTGTGGCACCTTTCCATGTGGCTCCTAAAGGGAAACCTGGCCGACCGCAGCCAGTCTTTCCTGACCTCACCTCCGTTTCCAGACAACATGCGCTTTGCCCGCTACTGGGGCGATACCAACTTTCATGAGGGCATCTGGGTGGCCATTGCCGGGGTGATTGTGGCCTGTATCCTCTTTTACCGCACCCGCATTGGTGCCAAAATCCGCCTTTGCGGCTCCAACCTCTCCTTTGCCGAATACTCCGGCATCAACGCCAGAAAGTCCATGTACATGGGGCAGCTGTTGGGGGGGATTTTTGCGGGTGTGGCGGCGGCGGTGGACTGCTTCGGCCTGTACAACAGCTACTATTACCAGGGCCTGACAAACCTTGGCATGGATGGCCTGATTGTGGCCGTGATGGCGCGCAAGCACCCCATCTTTGTACCGCTTACCGCCTTTGTGCTGGCCTATATCCGCATTGCGGCGGCGGTGCTTAACGCCAACACCAACATCCCCATCGAGCTGGTTACCATCCTGCAGGCGGTTATCGTCCTGTTTGTAGCGGCGGAGCACTTCCTCCACGGGCCCAAGGAGCGGATCATCTTCAAGCTCTCCCGGGAGGCTGAAGCTGAGAAAAAGGAGGCGGCACAGCATGCTTGAGTATATCCAGAACTTCTTGTTCTCCATGATTCGCATCTCCACGCCCCTGATTTTTGTGGCCATTTGTTCCACCATCTCCCAGCAGGCGGGGCTGCTCAATATGGCCGCCGAAAGCATGATGCTGTCCTCTGCCCTGGCGGGCGTTTTGTTCAGTGCCATGTTCCAAAACGTGTGGTTGGGCATCCTGTGCGGTGCGCTGGTATCGGTGATCATC
>CALGIL010000063.1 GCA_937914895.1 uncultured Angelakisella sp. | reverse complement strand
GGGGGAAGTTACTTGAGAACCAGTGGCAGGAGATCCCTGGGGTTATGGTGGACTGTGTCCTGTCCTGCAAGCCCGGCTACGAGGCCATGGACGAGGCGATGTTCCGGCTTTCCCTCCGGTGGAAGGACTTTTTCCGCTTTGAGATTGTCGGGGACGAGGCGGAGCTTTTTTCGGCCCAGTTTGTGGAGCAAAAGTTTGTGGAGTGTGCCAGCGTCCACTGTTCCCACGTGGACAGCGAGGACTGGTGCCACATCAACTTCTTCCTCCGGGACCCCCAAAGCGTCGGTACCGTGTTTATGGTAAACGGCGCGGCCCCCGATCTGGACCGGGTGCGGGAGAGCGTCCGCAGCGCGTTGGAAATTGGCCGCCCGGTGCTGGTGGTCACCGACGCCCCGGCGGACAGCTTTGACAGCCGGGCCGCCGTCTGCCGGATGCCCAGCCCCCCCAGCGGGTACGAATGGATGCTGCCCCTGATGGACTTTGCGCCCGGCTCGCTGCTGTCGGCCTACTGCGCGGCGGTGGCGGGAAAGCTCTTCTTTGGCGGGCGCTACGACTACCGCACCCGAGCCTTTTTGCCGGAAGAACAGCCGGCAAACTTCTAAAGGGAGGTCGCTATGAAACAGCAATACGACAACGAAATCCGCAGGCAGTGCATGGACATTGTCCACCTGGCGCTGCCCCAGTTTGACGCGTCGGCCGCCTCCTTTGCCGGGCTCATTCCCGCCGACGTGCTCCGGGGGCTCCGCCGCGTCATTGTGACCGGCTGCGGGGATTCCTACCTGGCCGCCGTGGAGGCGTCGGGCGCCTTTCAAAAGTACCTGGCGGGCAGCGGCTGCCGCATGGAGTACGCCCGGGCCATTGACGCCGCCCGGTACATGGACCTTGGGGGCGGCGGTACCCTGCTGGTGGCGGTCAGCGCCTCCGGTGGGCCGGCCCGCATTGCCGAAATTCTGGAGCGGGGCAAACGCCGCGGCTGCGTGACGGTGGCCCTGACCAACACGGCGGATTCCCGGGCGGCCCGGACGGCGGACTACGCCTACCTGACCAACACACCCCCTTTCCCGGACAACATGCCGGGGCTGCGCAACTATTTTGCGTCCCTGGTGTCGCTGTTTGTCATGGCCGCGGCCATGGGGGAGGCCCTGGGCCAGACGGGGGCCGTCGTCCAGCTGCGGAATCAACTGGAAGCCTACAATGATAAATTTGCCCCGCTGCTGGAGGCGATTGACGAGGCCGCCTTTGGCGCGGCCAAGGCCTGGCAGGGGGGGCGGGGCTTTGAGGCGGTGGCCGACGGCCCGCTGTTTGCCTGCGCCGGGTTTATTGCCGCCAAGTACGCCGAGGTTTCCGGCGACAAGTGCACTGTCTGCGATTCGGAAAACTACTGCCATGTCAACGCTATCACTCGGCCCAAGGGGGCCCTTGGCACCTACGCCCTGGCTTTTAGCCACGAGCGGAACATCTCCCGGCTGGCCGACACCGTCAACCAGCAGGTGGAGCAGGAGCTCCGCCCGGTGTTTGTCATTGCGGACAAACCCGCCGCCCAGCTGGGCATCACCGCCCCGGTGCGGGAGTGCGTCCTGCCCTCCATCGACCCCGAATTTGCTTTTTTGTACCTGCTTTATGCTTACATTCCGGGCTCCCTTGCGGCGGGATACCATGCGGCGCTCATCCATGAGCCCTACTTCCGGGGCGGCGGCGTATTTTTCGACCCGGCGGTCAATACCCTCAAGACCAATTCCATCCGGGTGATTTGAACGGCCGCTGCCCGCCGGGAGCAGGGGCTTCACGGGGTGGATTCGGCGCGCAGCAGCCGCCGGCCCCGTGAGGCCCCGCTCATCCCCGGAGGTCGCCTTTGGGGGACGGAAAAACATGACTATTTTGGGCGCGAAGGGCTTTTGGCAAAGGCGCCGGCGCGCGGAGGAGGCACGGTATGGATTACATTGCGGCTGGGAATGTGATGCTTGACACGGTTCGGTTTGCGGACGGCTCCCGCTCCAGCCAGGAACACATTGGGGGGCCCGCTACTTTTGCCTACAGCGGCATCCGCCTGTTTACAGACAGTGTACTGCAGTGCAGCAATGTGGGAGCGGATTACTCGGAGCTTTTTCTTCCCTGGATTGCCAAAAACAATCTGGATGCGCGGGGTATTAAAGTCAAATGCGATCGCTGCAACCACTCCTATCTGGTGTACAACCCCGACGGTACCTATGGATCAGACCCCACCGTCAAACGGTTTCGGTCGGACTGGATCCAAGACTTTGGTTACATGAAGACTTCCCCCGAGGAGATTGGAGCGTTTACCCGGGAAGGCGGCGTCAAGGGGGTTTACCTGGCCCAAAACGTGGACTATGTGTTTTGGGAAAAGCTGTCCGCCCTTAAAAAACGGGACGGGTTTTCTATGATGTGGGAGATCGAGGGCCCCAGCGCCTATAAAAAGCTGATGCCGGCGGTGCAAAATGCCCTCAAAACCGCGGACATCTTTTCCATCAACATCCAGGAGGCCCAAACCCTCTTTGAGGTGGAGGGGGAGGCGGCCTGTATCCGGGAGCTGCAAAAGCTGCCGGTGGCGGTGACTCTTTTCCGGGTGGGCAAAAAGGGCCTTTACTCTGTCACCCCGGACAGGGCCTATTTTCTCCCCTCGGCCCCGGTGGACCGGGAGGTGGACCCCACCGGCTGCGGCAATACCTCTACGGGGGCGGCCCTTTACGCCTATGGCCAGGGGTACGACCCCCTGATGGTGGGGATCATGGCCAACGTGGCGGCAGCCCAAAATATCCGCCAGCTGGGGGTCATCCAGGACTTTGCGGCGGCCCGGGAAATGGCCGTGGCCCAGGTCCGGGCCCTATATGAGGAGTACAGCGCCAAATACGCCTGGGACGGTGCGGCGGTATGAACGTGGAGTATCTGGCCTGCGGCAACATCATGTCCGACCGCATCGAAAACGAGGACAGCACCCATTCGGACTGGCACATGGGCGGCCCAGCCTTTTTTGCCCTCACCGGCATCCGGCTTTGGACCAAAAGCTGCAAGCTGGTCTGCCAGACCGGGGAGGACTACGCCGACACCTACGGCGCCTGGATGGACGTCCATGGGGTAAGCCGGGAGTCGGTACGGGTGGAAATGGAGCACACCACCCGCTTTACCCTGAAGTACGAGCCCGACGGCAACGGCCGGTTTATCCCAAAGCCCCACTTTACCCAGGAGCACCTGGGGTACCTAAAGACCCACCCCGAGGAGATCGAGGCCGCCTGCGCCCCGGGAATCAAGGGGATGTACATGGCCCAAAACACCGACCGGGTCTTTTGGGAGAAGCTGGAGAAAATCAAGGCCAAATACGGCTTTAAAATCATGTGGGAGGTGGAGTACGGGGGCCTTGCCATGACCCGGGGTTTTTCCCGCGCCGACTTTTTGGAGCGGATCCGCCGGGTGCTGACCGTGGCGGATATGTGGTCCATCAACCACAACGAGGCCTCCGACCTGTTTGGCATCGACCGCGCCGACGACGAAGCCATCATCGGCCGGCTGCAACAGCTGCCCACCGCCCTGACCTTTTACCGGGTGGGCGACCGGGGCGCCTACGCCGTAACCCCCACCAACGCCTATTTTTGCGAGTCTTTGGACCTGTTTGGGCCGTCGGTGGACCCCACCGGCTGCGGCAACAACTCCACCGGGGCGGCCATGTACGCCGCCGTCTCGGGAGAGCACCCCGCCATGGTGGCCGTTATGGCCAACATCTCCGCCGGCTTTAACGCGGCCCAGCACGGCCCCTACCGGCTGTACACCCAGGAGAGCATGGACCATGCCCGCGCCCTGGCGGCGGAGTACTTTGCGCGGATGAAGAAGGAGCATAAAATTGAATGAGGGAACTGCTATGAATAAAAAGGATTATACAAACCCGCTGCGGGAGCAGGTGATGAGCCTGCCGGAGCTGGTGGATGTGCAGGTGGAGCGGTGCTTTTCGGGCCAAAAGCTCAAGGAGCTCATGTCCATTGCCCAGATGTTTGACTTCCGTAAAATCCTCCTGACGGGCTGCGGCGATTCGCTGGCCGCCGCCGGGGCCATGGCCGCCCCGCTGCGCCTTTATTCCGACACCTTTGGCTGCACCGTCTTTGACCCCGTGGAGTTTACCCGGTTTACCTCCAAGGAGAGGATCGGCATCGGCGAGCCCAACAGCCCGCTGATCATTGCCATCAGCGCCGGGGGCGGCACCGCCCGGGTGGCGGAGGCCCTGCAAAAGGGCAACGCCCTGGGGGCCTTTACCGTCCTCATCACCAACAACCCCGAAAGTGCCGCCGCCAAGGCCGCGGGCCTGGATTATGACGTGGCCCTGACCTATTCCGCCTCCCATGCCTCCTATTATCCCGGCGCGGCCAACATCAGCATCAAAACCCTGTTCGAAAAGGGCTCCGGGCGGATTCTGGGGGCACAGTTGGTGGGTTTTGAAGGGGTGGATAAGCGCTGCGACGTGCTGGCCACCGCCATCCGCGCCAAAATGACGGCGGAGGAT
>CALGIL010000062.1 GCA_937914895.1 uncultured Angelakisella sp. | reverse complement strand
ATGCCGTCGCAGATGCGGCGCAGCAGCCGCGGGGTGATCCCCCCGGGCAGGCTGCCGGACAGGATGACCAGGGTCCCGGGGGACACCTCCTTGGCCAACATCTCCTCCACGGCCACAAGGGCCTCGTAGGGGACGGCAAAGCCCTCGCGCATCAGGCGGGTAATGCTGCCGTCCTGCTGGACGATGGACAGGTTTTCCCGGGTATAGCCCTCCACCTCCACCAGGCGGCAGTCCAGCCCCTCCCGGCGCAGGCCGGTCTCAAACCGCTGCCGGTTGTGCCTGCCCGCCAGGATGATGTTGACGGGCCGCATCCCATAGTTGTGCAGGGCCCGGGCCACATTGACGGCCTTTCCGGCGGCTTCGCAGGCCTCCTCGGCCACGGAGTTTTCCTCCCCCATCCGCAGCCGGTCCACCCATAGGGTGACGTCAATGGACGGGTTCAGGGAAAGGGTGACAATCCGATCAAACACACAACATCCCTCGTTTCCTGGATCTGTTGGGTTTTCAATATTCTTATTATAGCACCCATCCCGTCCCCCATCCTATGGGCCCAGGTGGAGAAAAAACTTTGGCAAAGCAAAAAAGTTCTGTCCAAATCGTACAGGCCCTGCCCTGCCGGCTAGGGCTGCCGCGCGATGGAGCAAACGATGGCGTCATAAAGCTCCAAATCCTCCGCCGCGGCGGTTTTGGAGACATAGAAATACAGGTGCGTCACCATGCCGTCCCCCAAATCCACCACATACTGGACAATGTTATTTTCACTGTTCAGGCCGCCGATGGCCCGCAAAAAGCGGTCGGCGGTGACATAGCCACCCACCACATTGTCCCGGGTTTCCACCATCTGGTATTTCTCCCCGCTTAGGGGGTGGCCGGAAAAGCTCTCCAGGTTGTACGCTTCGTTTTCAAAGGGGGTCTCCCCCTCCTTCAGCTTGTAATAATGGCTGGGGTGCCCCCCTATTTTGAGGGTGCCGCCTGCAAAGCCCCCGTCAAAATCCATCACTGAATCCAAAATCACCTGCTGGGGCACCCGGATAGACAGCCGAATCGGGTCGGCATCGGTGTCCTGATTCAGCACTTCAATGGTAACCTCCTGATACGCTGCCGGGTCGCCAAAGACCAAGAACTCCACATGGTCCCACCGGATGCGCTGGCCCTGCCCGTTTTCGGGCAGGGTGGGGTCCGGCTGGTCATAAAAGGCGGAGGCATCCCGCTGGGGCTCGCCGCTCTCCGGGGACTGAACCGGCGGCGGAGAGGAGGGTTCCTCCGGCAAAGAAGCCCCGCCGGGGTCCGCACCGCAGCCCGCCGCCAGCAAAAGCACCGCCAGCATCGTACAAATCCATCGCTTCATGGTCATGGCTTCCAATTCCTTTCTCAGGCCCGGCAAATGGCAAGGGCAGGACCGCGGCCCCGCCCTTTGTTTTTAGTCCCCGTCCTCCCAGTTATGCCAGACGTTCTGCACGTCGTCGTTGTCCTCCAGCA
>CALGIL010000061.1 GCA_937914895.1 uncultured Angelakisella sp. | reverse complement strand
GCCCAGCGGATTGTCACCACCCACTCCCGGTCCAAGCTGACCCCGTCTCAGATCAACGAAATGAGCAGGAATGACAAAAACATCCCCTTTCTGCTGCAGGAGCTGCAGCAACGGCTGGGCAAGGCCCTCTCCCCCGCCCAGACCGAGGCCGTCCTCTATACATACAGCTATTTTGAGCTTTCACCGGACTACATCCTCATGGCCGCGGAATACTGTAAGTCCATCGGAAAGACCAGCGTGGCCTACCTGGTCCAGGTCATTACCGGCTGGGTGGCCCAGGGGGTGGACACCCACGACCGCGCCGAGGCCCACATCAAGGCCCTGGCCCTGCGGGCCACCAACGAAAAGGTCGTCCAGTCCATGTTCGGCATCCACGACCGAAGCCTGACCGCCAAGGAGAAGGACTACATCGACAACTGGTTTAACGTGCTGGGCTTTGGCCCGGATCTTATCAAGCTGGCCTATGACCGGACGGTGGACAACACCGGCAAGCTGGCCTTTGGGTACCTGAACACCATCCTTACCCGCTGGAAGGAAAAGGGGGTGGCCTCGGTGCAGGAGGCCCTTGCGGAGATGGGGTCGGGCAAGCAGCGCCCGGACAAGGGCCGGGACAGCTCCTACGACCTGGAGGAGATCCAGCGTCTGATGGCGCTGCGGTCCGGCGGCTGAATTTGACGCAAGGAGGCTGGACTTCATGTATTCTGCCAAAGCGGTGGAGCGCGCCTCCGCCACCCTGTCCGACCGGCGGCGCCGCGCCCGGGACGAGGCCGAACGCCGCCGGCGGGAGGTCTACGCCGCCCAGCCCAAGCTGGAGCAGCTGACCGGGGAGATCCGCCGGGCCGCCATGTCGGTGGCCACCGCCGCCATGTCCCCCGACGGGCCGCGGCTGGTGGCCCGTCTGTCCGGGACCATCCGGGGCCTGCAGGCGCAAAAGACGGCGCTGCTGGAGGAGATCGGCCTGACCCCCCAGGACCTGGAGCCCCCCTACACCTGCCCCGTCTGCCAGGACACCGGCCTTGTGGGCGGGCGGCGCTGCGCCTGCTTTGAGGAGCTGATCCGCCTGGAGAGCTGCCGCAACCTGCCCGCGGCCGCCCAGGAGGGCCGGTACGGCTTTGACAACTTTGACCTGGGGTATTACCCAGCGACCCCCGACCGGTCCGGCGTTAACCCCCGCAGGGCCATGGCCAATATTCTGGAGCAGTGCCGCCGGTATGCCGACGAGTTTGCCCCGGGCAGTGCCAGCCTTTTATTTCAGGGGCGGACGGGCCTGGGCAAGACCCATCTATCCCTGGCCATTGCCGCCCAGGTGGCGCGGCAGGGGCGGTCGGTGCTGTACACCCCGGTGCAGGGCCTTGTGGACCGGTACGAGCGGGTGCGCTTTGACAAGTGCCCCACCCCCCAGGACCGGGAGTTTATCGACCTTGCACCCCAGTGCGACCTGCTGGTGCTGGACGACCTGGGGGCGGAGTTCCAAAACAGCTTTTCCCAGTCGGTGCTGTACAACCTCCTCAACGACCGCATCATGGCCCAGCGGCCCATGATTTTAAGCACCAATCTGGAGCCCGCCCAGCTATCCGCCGGCTACGGCGACCGCATCGCCTCCCGCATCCTGTGCGACTGCGCCGCCTACGTCTTTTACGGCAGCGACATCCGCCTGGAAAAGCGCAAGCGTGAATTGTTAGGTTCCACACAGCCATAGACATAAACAGACCGCGGCGGCCTCCATCCAAAAAGCATTGGCGGAAGCAATCAGATTCCGCGCGGCCGCAGTCATAATCCCATTGTGGCGGTGCCCATTCTAAAAAGCATTGGCGGAAGCAATCGGGTTCCACACGGCCGCATACAGAAACTATTGCGGCGTCAGAACCCCCCCAAGGCTATGAGAAAGCTGTGGGCAATTGCCCATGGACATAAACGGACAAGATTGGAGCATATGACATGAAAAAGTTTTTCCAGGAGTTTAAGGAATTCGCCCTGCAGGGCAACGTGATGAATCTGGCCATCGGCGTCATCATCGGCGCCGCCTTTCAGGGGGTGGTCTCCTCCCTTACCGACAATATCCTCTCCCCCATCATCGGGCTTTTGACCCGGCAAAACTTTGACACCCTGTCCGTGGAGTTTTTAGGGGTAAACCTTCAGTACGGCGCCTTCCTCACGGCGGTCATCAACTTTCTCATCATGGCCTTTGTGGTGTTTTTGCTCATGCGGGCCATCAATCGCCTGACCTCCCCCAAGAAGAAGGAGGCCCCGGCGGAGCCCGCCACCAAGACCTGCCCCTTCTGTCAAAGCGAAATCAGCGCAAAGGCGGTGCGCTGCCCCCACTGCACCTCCCAGCTGGAAGAGCCAAAGGCCGCCAAATAATTGAAACCGGAGTGATTTGGTTAAAGGATGGCGATCAACCTTGAAGACGAAGCGGGGAATTCTTAAGGTCGGCCTTGTTTTCTTTGCTGCTTTCTTTGCAGTCGTCCTCTTTGTAGGCGTCCGCTCGCCTTCTTTTCAGGTGAGGCACGTTTTAAACGCTTTTTATCACGAGATGTACCTGGGCTATGTCCAAACCGAAGAGCGCAACCTGTCCAAGTATATCCGTGACGAGCATCTGAGCTGTAAAAACCTGCTGGCCAGGTATCACAATTTGGTTTTGGACAGACAAATTGTAAAAGAGTATGACCTTGCCTGGCTGAACACCGAGATAGAGCCCTATCGGATTGAGATAGAAAGTATATCGGCGCAAGGGGACCGTGCTTCCGTTCGCTTTGCCTTTGCAGGCACAAATGACATGGCTGTGTATCCCCCCTTTCTTCTTCCCCATTATCAATATGAGGCCGTGTTGCGCAATGATCCGGGGGACGGATGGGTGATTGTTGAGCTGACCAACGAGTTTTTGCAGTCCCAAAACGCGGATTCGTCCCAGGTCGCCATCAGAAGCCGCGAAGACCTTTTGCAGACCTTAAAGCCCCAGTAAAGCCGCAAACGGCATTTTTCTGCTTTGCCGCAAAGCGGGCATCCTTACGGACGCACAAAAGGACGGAGTGTCCAGCACCCCGTCCTTTTATATTTTTGCACAAGGGATTTCTTCTTGTCCCGGCATTTTTGCGCCGCGCAAAGTGACGCCTTCGCAAGAGGATACTTTTGCACAGGGTATCTCTTCTTGTCCCGGCACTTCTGCGCCGCGCAAAGTGACGCCCTATTGCAAATTTCCGGCGCTTTTCTGCTTGAGGTAGGCGTTGATAAAGCCGTCCAGGTCGCCGTCCATGACGGCGCTGATGTTGCCCACCTCGTAGCCGGTGCGGTGGTCTTTTACCATGGTGTACGGCATAAAGACATAGGAGCGGATCTGGCTGCCCCAGGCGATGTCCTTTTGGTCGCCCTTAATGTCCTCGATTTTGTCCAGGTGCTCCCGCTCCTTGATCTCGATAAGCTTGGAGCGGAGCATATTCATGGCGACCTCCCGGTTTTGGTGCTGGCTGCGCTCCACCTGGCAGGACACCACAATGCCGGTGGGCAGGTGGGTCAGGCGCACCGCCGAGGAGGTCTTGTTGACCTTCTGGCCGCCGGCGCCACTGGACCGGTAAACGTCCATCTTCAGGTCTTCCTCCCGAATCTCCACGTTCATGTCGGCGGTAATTTCGGGCATGACCTCCAGGGAGGCAAAGGAGGTGTGCCGCCGGCCCGAGGCATCGAAGGGGGACACCCGCACCAGGCGGTGCACCCCGGTCTCCGCCTTCAGGTACCCGTAGGCGTTGGGCCCCTGCACCAGGATGGAGGCGCTTTTGATGCCCGCCTCGTCCCCGTCCTGGTAATCCAGCACCTGATAGGTAAAGCCCTTGCGCTCCACATACATGGTATACATCCGGTACAGCATCTGGACCCAGTCCTGGGCCTCGGTGCCGCCGGCCCCGGCGTGAAAGGTCAAAATGGCGTTTTTGGCGTCGTACTCCCCGGTCAGCAGGGTGCCAAGGCGCATGGCGTCCATCTCCTGCTCCAGGGCGTCCGTTTCGGCCAGGGCCTCCCCATAGGCGTCCGGGTCGTCCGTCTCCTGTCCCAGCTCCACCAGGGTCATGGCGTCGTCAAACCGGGCGCGCAGCCTTTGGTAGCCCTCTATTTTCCCCTTGATGGCGCCGCTGCGCTGCAGCACCTTCTGGGACGCCTCCACGTTTTCCCAAAAGCCCGGCTCCGCGGTGCGGGCGTCCAGCTGTGCCAGCTCGTCCTCCAGCCGGTCCAGACCCAGGGCCTGGCGCAGGTCGGTCAGCTGCGGCTCCAGCCCCTCCAGGCGCAGGCGCAGTTCTTCCAGTTCAAGCATATCGGTTGCTCCATTTCTCTGCACAGATTCCGCAATCATTGTATAGTATAGCATCCCCCGCGGCGGCTTTACAAGATTCTTTACAATAATTTCATTGAAATATCACACCTCATCGACTATAATAATAAGACACAGCGTGGTTTTGACAGGCCCGCCTGTTATCGGATTATCCCATTGGCATCCATCCCCACGCGGGCCGGGTGCTTCATTTTTAGGAGTTGAGTTCATGGCTGATTTTACAGGACTTCCCTGCCTCGTCTGCAAGCAGGCCTTTGTGGAGGGGGACGACATTGTGGTCTGCCCCGAATGCGGGGCGCCCTACCACCGGGCCTGCTATCAGCAGGCGGGGCACTGCGTGCTGGACCGCCTGCACGAGACCGGCGAGCAGTGGCAGCCCCCCGTGACCGAGGAGCCGCCGGAGCAGCCCGAGGCCCATGCCCACGGGGTCCTTTGCCCCCGCTGCGGGACGGAAAACCCCGAGGACGCGCTTTTGTGCCTCAACTGCGGCTGGCGCCTGGGGGCCGCGGCCCGGGGGGGCCAGGGCACGCCCTGGTCCCAGCAGCCCGGCCCCGGAGGCCCCTGGCAGGGCCCGCAGGGGGGCGGGGGGGATTTTTCCCAAAACCGGCCGCCCTTTGACCAGCCTCCCCCGAGCTTTGGCGCCTTTTTTCAGCAGGGCATCAATTTCGGCGACGAGATGGCCGACGGCGTCAGCTACAAGGAGGTCAGCGACTTTGTGGGCCCCAACAACCTGAAGTTTCTCATGAAATTTCAGCTGCTGCTCCGGGGCGCGGCGGTCAGCTTCAACTGGCCGGCCTTCCTTTTTTCCTTCTTCTACTGCTTTTACCGCAAAATGTACAAGGTGGGGGCCATTGTGCTGGCCATCACCCTGGCGGTGCTTATTCCCACCACCGTCTTTACCTCGCTGTACTACGCCGAGGTCATCCAGGCATACGGCGTCGATGCCTTCCTAAACCCCCTGCAGCTTCCCGTGGTGGAGGGCCAGTGGCTGGGTCTGTTCCAGTTCTTCAGCAATCTGAGCAATTTTGTCACCGTCGTCCTCTCCCTGGGCATCGGCGTTTTGTTTAACAAGCTGTACATGAAAGAATCCGTCCGGCGGATTAAATCCGTCCGGGAAACGGGCCACTACTCCACCGGGTCGGTGGAATACGCCTACGCCCTGGCGCGCACCGGCGGCGTCACGGTGGGCCCCGTTTTGGCGCTGGCGGCGGGATACTGCGTCCTCAACTTTTTAGGCGCCTTTTTTGCCATCACTTAAAACCCACCCATAGAAAGGAAGCCCCCCATGGCCAAAATTACCAAAGCCGTCATCCCCGCCGCGGGCCTTGGCACCCGGGTGCTGCCCGCCACCAAAAGCATCCCCAAGGAGATGCTGCCCATTGTGGACAAGCCCGCCATCCACTACATTGTGGAGGAGTGCGTCCGGTCCGGCATCACCGACATTCTCATCATCACCAGCCGGGGCAAAGCCAGCATGGAGGACTACTTTGACCGCTCCCCCGAGCTGGAGGAGCGCCTGCGGGCCTCCGGCAAGGAGGCGCTGTACCGGGAGATGGTGGAGATTTCCCAAATGGCCAACATCCAATATCTCCGCCAAAAGGAGACCAAGGGCCTGGGCCACGCGGTGCTGCAGGCAAAGGCCTTTGCGGCCGGAGACCCCATTGCGGTGCTGTACGGGGACGACGTGGTCATCTCGCCCCCCGGCAAGGAGGCCATCGGCGAGCTGGCCGCCGCCTACGAGACCTACGGCCTTGGGGTGGTGGGCATCAAGGAGGTAACCCCCCAGCAGATTTTAAGCTACTCCTCCCTGGCGGTCACCCCTTTGGCGGACCGGGTGTTTAAGGTGACCGACATGATTGAAAAGCCTGCGCCGGACAAGGTGCTGTCCTTGTATTCCATCCTGGGGCGGTGCGTCCTGCCCAACGAGATTTTTGACATTTTGGAGGCGACCCCGCCCGGGGCCGGCGGAGAGATCCAGCTGACCGACGCCATGAAGGTGCTGACCCTGCAAAAAGGCATGACCGGAGTAAATTACACTGGCAAGCGGTACGACATGGGCAGCAAGCTGGGGGTTTTGCAGGCTATTGTGGAGGTGGGCCTGAGCCATCCCGAGATTGGCGAAAATTTTAGAGACTACCTCAAGGGCTTAGCCTTATAGGACAGGCCTAGTTCCTCCCTTGACCGGGAACGGCGAAGGCCTTAGGACTACCTCAAAGGCTTGACTTTATAAGACAGGCTTGGTGCCTCCCTTGACCGGGAACGGCGAAGGTCTTAGAGGCTGCCTCAAAGATTTGACCCTGTAAGGCAAAGCTGGCGTCCCCCGCCCGTCCGGGGGGGCGCTTTTTTCTTGCTCACGGCGGTTTTTAGCGGATTTGCATTGACTTTCCCGCCCAACTCTGGTAAAATTTCTGTGTTATGCCGCCGGACGAGCGGTTTAACTCCTTGCTCTGCCGGACTGGCAGGGCCGAATGTCCATAAGGAGGTGTAAGAAAGAATGTCACTCACAAAGAACTATGAAACCATCATGATCATCAGCACCCAAAACGGCGAGGAAGCCACCGCGGCCATCATCGAGAAGTTCAAGGCGCTCATCACCGAGCACGGCGAGATTCAGACCGTGGACGACTGGGGCAAGCGCCGCCTGGCGTATGAGATCATGGACGAGTCCGAAGGCCATTACGTGCTCATCGATTTCACAAGCGATCTTGAGTTCCCGGCCGAGCTGGACCGTGTGTACAAGATCACCGACGGCGTGCTCCGTTCCCTGATCATTGCCAAGTAAGGGAGGACAACCGTATGTTTAACAAAGCCATCCTCATCGGCAGAATGACCGCCGATCCGGAACTGAAACAGACACAGAGCGGTATTTTTATCTGCAATTTCCGCATTGCGGTGGACCGGCGGTTTTCCCGGGACGCCGAGCGCAAGGCCGACTTTATCACCATTGTCGCCTGGCGGGAGCGGGCGGAGTTTGTCAGCAAGTACTTCCACAAGGGCGACCCCATCGGGGTGGAGGGCTCCATTCAGACCCGGGAGTACGACGACAAAACCGGCACCCGGCGCTACGCGGTGGAGGTGGTGGCCGACAACCTCTTCTTTGTGGGAGGAAAAGGCTCCGGCTCCGGCGGCGGCTCCGGCTCTGGGGCGCGCACCCAGGAAAGCGCCAGCGTGGCCTATGCCAGCGGCGCGGCCGGCGATTTTGAGGAGATAGAAACCGACAACGACCTGCCCTTTTAAGCAAGGGACTATGAGCGCACTGATAGATAAAGGAGTGAAACAGTTATGGCATACGAACGCAGCGAACGCGGCGATCGTCCCCGGGACAGAAGGCCCAAGCGGAAGGTTTGCGCCTTTTGTGTGGATAAAATTGAAGAGATTGACTACAAGGACGTCCCCCGCCTGCGGAGGTATCTCTCCGAGCGGGCCAAGATTGTCCCCCGCCGCGTGACCGGCACCTGCGCACGGCATCAGCGTCAGCTGACCATCGCCATCAAGCGTGCCCGCCACCTGGCCCTTCTGCCCTACATCAGCGACTGACACAACGTACGATAAAAGCGCGGCCCATGTGGCCGCGCTTTTTTGTGTGTGGTGCTCACCGGGTCTCCCGGACCTTCAGCAGGCCCTGTTCCCCCGGGCCGGCGTAGTAATAGCAGAGGTATGTATGGTCGTCCAGCACCGCCAGCAGGCTGAGCTGGGTGCCGGGGGCGGCGGACAGCAGCTCCTGGGGCGGGGTGCCCTGGGGGGCGTCGGGGTCCAGGGCGTACAGGATGGTCCTGGCCTTTTTGGCCGTGGGGTCGGCGGGCTGGGTAAGGTACCCAAAGCGCCCCTCCCCCCGGGCCGCCCAGGCCGCCTGGGGCAGCTGGTCCGTGCCGGAGGCAAGCTGCAAAACCTCCCCCGTGGCCCAGTCATAATACAGCAGCCGCTGTTCCCCGGGGTCCTCCCCCGGCTGGGTGTAAAACAGCCCCTGCCGCTCCGCCACCAGGGGGAAGCCGTCCTGGCGCTCCTCGCCAAAGGCCAGGGGACCCTGCCACCGGGCGGCCTCCTCCCCCGGCACCAGCCAGGGGTAATCGGACACCCAGCCCTGGGGGGCCTCCCCCTGGGCCAGAGGGAGGAGGCGGGTGGTGGTCTCCACCTGGCCGCCGGGCAGCTGGACCTGGGTGGAGATGAGCACGGCGCTTTCGTCCCCCACAAACCGGGGGGTCAGGTAGCGCGCCGGGGCGGGGTCCTCCCCCGCCACCCGGGGTTCCAGCAGCAGGTCTTCACCGGTTACCACCGGCGGGCCGGTGTATTCCTCCATGGCCTTGCCCGCCCAGTAGCGGTCCTCGATGCGCTTTGCCAGCTCGTCGGCGGGCACCTCCAGCTGGTAGAGGTGGACCCCCTGGTCGTCGGCGTAAAGGAATTTGGTCAGGTCGTCGGACACATCATAGCCCACCAGTCCGTCCGGGTAGCGGGCCGCGGCGTCCCCCCCGTCTTCGGCGGATGTCTGAAGGGTCAGGCGCTCCGCCATAAAGGGGGGCAGGGCCACCTGCTGGGGGGCGCCCAGGCTGTGCGCCACCCGGTAAATTTTGCGGGGGGTAAGCACCTGGATGTGGTCCCCCAGGTCCTCGAACAGGGGCTGCGCAATGGGGCCGTCCCCATCCCAGGCCATGGCCACCGTCATCTCCCGGTTGACCTCGTAGTCCTCCCGGGACAGCTGGTAGAAGGTGACGGTCATATTTTCCGCCCCCAGGGTGTACGGATCATACTCATAGCTGGCCAAAAAGACGCTTTGGCCGTTTTGCCCCACGCAAAAGGCGCGGCCGCTTTCCAAAAGCTCCAGGGGATAGGTGGTGCTTACCTCATCGTAATACCCCTTGAGCTTGGCGCGGTTGTCACTTGGGTACTGGCGGTCCAGGCTCTTCCAGTACAGGGTGCCGTCCTCCCACCGGCCCAGCAGGGCGGTGTAGAAGGCGCTGGGGTCGGCGTCCGCGCTGTCCCGGTGGGCAACCGACGCCGCCACCTCTCCCCCGCCGTTATCCCAGCAGGCGTCAAAGGACCAAAGGGCGCCGGCGGCGTCCTCCGGCAGGGCAAGGGGGGCCTGCCCCGGCCGGGTTACAAGAAAGCCGCCGTACGCCTGGGCGTATACCATGTTTTGGGAGGCCTGCCCAAACTCCACACCGGAAAAATCGGTGACGGTCCGGTCAAAATACTGCCGGATGAGCCGGGTCATCAGGTCCTCCGGCAAAAGGCGCCTGTCCGCCAGCACCGGGGGGAGCGTCTCTCCCTCCGGGGGCTGGGGCTGCTCCAATTCATCAAAGCCCCCGTCCCGGAGGTACCGCTGCCAGCAGAACAGCGCCATATCCTTTAAGGGGAGCTCCGCCGGGTCCGCAAAGGGCGGCATCCGGTCCAAATAGCCCAAAAAGTCCTTCCAAATCCCGCTTCTTACGGCCTCGTCGGCAATCAGCTGGGGTTTTAGATCCTTGCCGTCCTCCCCCTGGGCCACGGGCAGCAGGCCCGGGGGTTTTGGGGACCGGCCGCAGCCCGCGGCCAGCACGAAGGCCAGAAGCAAAGCCAGCAGCCGGGCTTTGGGAAAACACTTCATGGATGCTCCTCCTACAAAAAATACGGTTCGGCAAAGGCGGGGGTCAGCGGAACATATCCTTTTTGACAAGGATGACCGTTACAACGACGGCAAGGGCCGCCGACAGCAGCACCGGGAACCACCAAAGCTGGTCCAGGGGCATTCCCCCCGTGACATTCATCCCGTAAAAGCTGGAGACGATGTTGGGGATGGCCATGACGATGGTCAGGGAGGTCATAATCTTCATGACGATGTTGAGGTTGTTGGAGATGATGGACGCAAAGGCGTCCATGGTGCCGGACAGCACCGAAGCGTAAATGTTGCACATCTCAATGGCCTGCTTGACCTCGATAAGCACGTCCTCCAGGATGTCCTGGTCCTCCTCGTACAGCTTGATGATGCGCCCCCGCAGAATTTTTTCCAGGGTGACCTCGTTGCTTTTTAGGGAGGTGGAAAAGTACACCAGGGATTTTTCCAGGCCCAGCAGCTGGATCAGCTCCTTGTTGCGCATGGACTTGTGCAGGGCCTGTTCGGTATAATAGGAAATTTTATCAATCTGCTTAAGATAGACCAGGTACCGGCTGGCAATGCGCAGCAGCAGCGCCAGCAAAAACCGGGTGCGCAGGTGGGTGGTCACGTTTTTCACCTGGCCGTCCGCCATCTCGCTTAGGACCTGATGGGGCCGGGTGCAGATGGTGATGATGTACTGGGGCGTTAAAATGATGCCGATGGGGGTGGTGGAATATTGGATGGTTTTTTCGTCCTGGCGCTCGGCAATGGGCAGGTCCACAATCACCAGGGTCTGCTCCTCCTCGCTCTCGATGCGGGAGGATTCCTCCTCGTCCAGGGAGGAGCGGACAAAATCCTGGTCCAGGCCCATTTCCCCCGTTAAGAATTCCACCTCGTCGGGATTGGGGCTGACCACCGACACCCAGCAGCCATCCTCCAGGGTGTCGATTTCCACCACCCGCTTTTCCATGGTCTTGTAAAACTGAATCATAAGGTCCCTCATTTCCGGATGGGGCGGACCGATCCCCCGGCGGGTCCCGCTCCGCTTTCCTTTTTCTGTCTTCGGCTTGGTCCAGGATCGCTGCTCAAGACCCGCTTCCTCCTTTTGCCATCCGGAATTTTCGCGGGGGCGCATAGGGCCCGTCCACGGGGACAACATGGTTATTATATACCAATTTCTCCAGAATTTGCAACCTTCTTGGTTGACACCCCCCGCAAAGTTCCCTATACTTTTAAGGGAAACTTTACCGGGCAGGAAAAGGGGGAATGACGGCTTTGGCATGGATTTTAAGGCAGCTTTATCATGCACTGCGGTTTTTGACCAGCCGTCTGGTGATTTTTTCCCTGCTGATTGTGGTGCAGGTGGCCATTCTTGCCGTGGCGGTCCTTCGGCTGTCGGCTTACTCCTATTGGGTGTTTGCCGCCCTCTACCTCATCAGCCTGGCGGTGGTGGTGTACATCGTCTCCAACGAGGACCACCCCTCCTATAAAATCGCCTGGATCATCTTTGTCATGTCCCTGCCCATTTTAGGGGGATTTTTTTACCTGGGGTTTGGCAACAAAAAGGTCTCCCGCAGGCGCAGGCGCGCCCGAAGCGACTATGTGGCCCAAAACAGCGAGCTGTTTGAGGCCGAAGCCCAGGACCTGGACCTGGTCAAGGACCGGTCCCCCCGGTACTGGACCCAGGCCCGGTACATCCAGCGGGTCAGCGGCTTTGGCCCCTGCGGGGACACCGCGGTGGACTACTGCCCCCTGGGGGAGGACCAGCACCGAAGGATGCTGGAGGAGCTGGCGGGGGCGGAACACTTTATCTTTCTGGAATACTTTATCATCCAGGAGGGGGAGATGTGGAACTCCATCCTGGACATTCTGCAGGAAAAGGCGGCCGCCGGGGTAGAGGTCCTTT
>CALGIL010000060.1 GCA_937914895.1 uncultured Angelakisella sp. | reverse complement strand
GCCGCTGAGCGTTCTGTTTATCCATGCTCCATCTGCGGCATTTGCCGAGGGTCCTTATGGGGAAGCACCAACATAGCCGCCCGCCGCATCGGGGGTGTGGGGCGAGCAGCCCCACCCACGCCCTTGGGGTCCGGGGGAACCCCGGCAATCTTTGGTTACTTTCCATTGCTGGAAAGTAACAAGCAAAAGCCGGCCCACGCCGCGACCAGGGCGGACAACAGGAAAACTTATGTCCATGAAGCCCCGCCCGGAGGGCAAAGAGGGCTTGGAACTATGTTCCGTAAAGCAAAGAAGCAAAATCGCTGATAAAAGCGAAAGTCCGCCCGCAGGGCATCAATGCCCATTGGAAACGTTGGCAGGTTTTGCCGCTCCCGCTTGGTTGCGATACGAGGTTATTATACCATAAAACCCCACCGCCGCCTACGGCAGAAATACAGGAATCTTTTTACCCTTCCGCCGCCGCTTCTCCCTTGCCTTTGGCCGAGGCGGGGTGTTATAATAAATGTAAAATCAGTGCATATGATAAGGAGAAGCTATGACGTATACTTATAAACCCTCCGGCGTCTGCTCTAAAAAAATCCAGGTGGAGCTGGAGGGAGACATTATTAAGCACGTCACCGTCACCGGGGGCTGCAGCGGCAATTCCCAGGGTGTCAGCAGACTGGTGGAAGGGATGAATGTCCACGACACCATCGAACGCCTGAAGGGCGTGCGGTGCGGGCTGAAGCCCACCTCCTGCCCCGACCAGATCTCGGTGGCGCTCCGCCTGGCCCTGCGGGAGGAAAAGGGAGCCTGACCGTCCACCATCACGAAGGGAGACCGCCATGAATCACCACCCGGATGAGGACATTAAAATCTACGAGGGCGCCCGGGAGGAGCCTGCTTTCAGCGGTGCCGGCGAGGCGGCCGCGGCGGAGTATGTGGCCCACCGGGAAAACGGCAACCTGGCCAAGACCCACCAGCTGGGGGAGCTGCTGGCGGAGACCCTGGTGGGGGATGCCCGCCGCCTGCGGCAGGAGAGCTGCTGCCGTCAAAAGCTGGTGCTGCTCAGCTACCTTGCCAAGGACGAGCTGCGGCGGGGGCTGCACAGCCCCATTCTTCAGCGGTCCGCCGTGTCCGCCATGGAGCGCCGGCTGGAGGACGTCTCCCCGGAGATTTATGACGTGGTCACCGATTCCACCGCCTTCACCCTGTACATCCTCAACGGCCGCCAGGGGGACGGCAGAAGCACCGGCGAGATTCTGGCCCAGATCTGTGACCGGGACGGCGACCCGCCGCTGGTCGCCCGGGGGAACCAGCTGGAGGCCGAGTACCGAAAGCTGTTCGGCGGCATCATCGCCAGCTACACCCTCAGGGAGATCCCCTGACAGGGGGCAGAGAACAGAAGACAGAAGGCCGGCGGTCCCGTGACAGGACCGCCGG
>CALGIL010000059.1 GCA_937914895.1 uncultured Angelakisella sp. | reverse complement strand
CCCGCCAGTACGCGAAAAGGCCCCGGCGGGAATCCCCCGCCGGAGGCGTAGGAGGGTTTGGGGTCATACCCCAAAGAGTAGAGAAGCAGGACCTTTGATAAAGGCAAAAGCACCCCGTGGGGCAGGGGGAGCACATAAGGGGGGCGCCTATAAAAGCATTTTACCCCATTGGGGCCTAACAAACAAGCCGGGGGCTGGGAATTTGACAAATGGGGCGGGGGCCAAAGGTAAAAAGACAACTCCGGCGGGGGCTGTGCGCCGTGGGGAGACGCCCGCCTAAAATGCCGCGGCAAAGGGACTTTTCCGCGTTTTTTTGGTTGACAGCCGGGGGGCGGGCTCATATAATTGAGCATAACAGTTTAGCGGGGCAAAGCAGGAATTGGCAGGACGGCGGCCCCGGACCGCCATAGAAAACCCATGGGCGCCCCGGCGTCTGTTTTTTTATCCGGAGTGCTCCGCCGCACTGTCAAAGCCTGCCGCGGCTGCGGCAAAACCGATGAGAAGGAGGGGTTTACGCTTGGCAAGAGTCTACAATTTTTCTGCGGGGCCGTCCCAGATGCCCGCGCCGGTGCTGCAAAAAGCGGCCGATGAGCTGCTGGAATATGGGTCCAGCGGCCAGTCCGTCATGGAGATGAGCCACCGATCCCGGGACTTCGAAGAGATCCTCGGCCAGTGCGAAGGGCTCCTCCGGCAGCTGATGGGCATTCCCGACCGTTATAAGGTGCTGTTTTTGCAGGGGGGCGGACATACCCAGTTTGCCATGGTGCCCCTTAACCTGATGACCCGGCGGGGAGAGGCGGACTTTATCATCACCGGCCAGTGGGCCAAACGGGCCTGGCAGGAGGCGTCCAAATACGGCAAAGCCACTGCCGCCGCCTCCAGCGAGGACCAAACCTTCCGCTATATCCCGGATGCCGCCCCCGGGGCCCTAAGTCCCCGGGCCGACTATCTGCACATCTGTTATAACAACACCATCTTCGGCACCTGCTTTCAGGCGCCGCCGGAG
>CALGIL010000058.1 GCA_937914895.1 uncultured Angelakisella sp. | reverse complement strand
GCCAACAACGCCCAGCTTCTCAGCGGCATGCTGTTTGGGTATGTCAAGGGGGCGTTTACCGGGGCGGATGCCGACCACGAGGGCCTTATCCACGAGGCGGACCAGGGCTTTTTGTTCCTGGATGAGGTCCACCGCCTGTCCTTTGAAAACCAGGAAAAGCTGTTTATCCTGCTGGACCAGGGCTGCTACCGCCGGATGGGGGAGAGCAAGGGCTGGCGCCATGTGCGCATCCGCCTTATCTGCGCCACCACCGAGGATGTGGACCAGGTGCTTCTCAAAACCTTCCGGCGGCGCATTCCCGTGCGGGTGGACATTCCGCCCTACGGCAGCTGGCCCCTGGGCGAGCGCCTGCAAATGATCTATCATATCTGTCAAAAGGAAGCCGTGCACATCGGTAAAGAGATTGAGGTGGACCCGGATGTGCTGGGCTGCCTGCTTCGCTTTAACCGGGAGGGCAACATCGGCGCCCTCATCAATGTGATCCGCCTTGCCTGTGCCAGCGCCCTGGGGCGCGGGGAGGGGAACCGCCTGACCTTGCAGGCGCGGGACCTTCCGGACCAGGAGGGCGCCTTTGACGCCGACGGCGGGTACGGGGAGGCATCCCTGCTGGTGACCCGGGACCGGGACGCCCAAAGTGCGGTACATACCCATCCGGCCTTTCACTTTTCCGGGACGGACGCCTTTTGGGCGGAGCTTTCGGGGGAGCGCGCCTGGGACCTGGACGCGCTGCAATACCGGTTTGCCGGTGTGGACCGCCGCCTGTGCCAGCAGGAGCCGTACCCCGGGCAGGGGGGCGGCTTTGCCGAAGCCCATGTCCGGATTCTGCTGGATTCGCTGCGCGGCGCCTGTGACCACTACGGCATTGGGGATGAAGTGACGGTGGAGCATATGGCCCACTGGTACCTGTGCTGCTGCCACCCCCAGGAGGGGCAGGCCCCCCGGCTGGAGGGGTTTTTAAAGCACCTGCGCCGGCGTCGTCCCCGGACAATGTACGTCATGGACCGGGTGCTGGGCCGAATCAGGAATACCCTGGTCAGCGACTGCCCGCGCATGGATCTGTTTTACGCGGCCCTTTATTTTCTGCTTTCCCCCTGGGTGGACGAAACAATACAGCTCCATGGGCTGGTGGCTGCCCACGGCGCCTCTACGGCGTCGTCCATCGCCTGTGTGGCCAACCGTCTTGCGGGGGCGTTTATATTTGAATCCATCGATATGCCCATGGAAACCCCCGTGGACGCCATCATCGGGGAGGTGCGGCGCTACATTGACCGGGTGGATACCCGCCAGGGGCTGGTGCTGCTGGTGGACATGGGCTCCCTCAGCCGGATGTACACCTCCATTAAAAGCCGCCTGAAGGGGGACCTGCTTATCATCAATAACCTGACCACCGCCATGGCCCTGGACGTGGCCATCAAAATTAAAAACCGCACCCCTTTTGGGCAGATTGCCGAATACGCCCGCACGGGCTATACCACCCAGGCCCAGTATTACGAAGGTCTGGCCCTGGAAAAGAACATTGTCATCTCCTGCATCTCGGGGGTGGGCATCGCCGAAAAGCTGCGGGAGATTGTCAGCGAATATGTGGACACCGGCATGCTGGAGATCATCACCATGGACTACCACGAGCTCAAGCAGCTTTTGGGTGAACAGGACCGTTCCCGGCTGCTGAACACCCAGATCATCATCACCACCTCCGACCTGACCGGGTGCGACGCGCCCCCCATCCTCAACCTGCCCGACCTGTGGGACCCCCAGGGGGAGGAGCTCCTTTGGAAGTGCCTTTCCCCCGCCGTCAGCGAACAGAACTTTCAGCGCATGAAGGCGGACCTGTTCCGGTTTTTCTCCATGGAAGGGGTCAGCAGCCGGCTGACCTTCCTCAACCCCGGTGTGGTCATCGGGGAGGTGGAGGGGGTGCTGTCCGGCTACGAGCATACCTACGCCTTAAAGCTGGACAGCTTTCGGCGGCTCAACCTGTTTTTGCATATCTCCGTCATGATCGAACGGCTGCTGGTGGGGGACAGCATTGCCAACACCGCCCCCCGGCAGGAGTTCGGCGCCGAAAAGCGGGATTTCTTCCAGGTTTCCAGGCGCATCTTCGCGCCCATCATTCAAAAGTATAAAATCCAGATCGACGACCACGAGCTGAGCCTGCTTTACGAGCTGCTGCTCGGCTGAAATTTACATTCGGGAGGACAAACACATGCGGTACAAAACATTTCAAAACGCGGGGGCGGAGGTTTCCGCCCTGGCGGTGGGCACCTGGTCCATCGGCGGCGACAACTACGGACAGGTGGACCGGGACGAGGCCATTGCCGCCATCCGCGCCATGATTGAGCACGGCGTCAACCTGGTGGATACGGCGCCTGTCTACGGCAACGGCGCCAGCGAAAAAATTGTGGGGGAGGCCCTGGGGGCGTTCCCCCGGGACAAGGTGCTTATCTCCACCAAGGTGGGTTTGGTGACGGATATTTACACCAAGGGGGCGGTGCGGGATGCCTCCTACAAAAACATTATGCGGGAGATCGAAAGCTCGCTGAAAAACCTGCGGACCGACTACATCGATTTTTATTACATCCACTGGCCGGACCTTCATACGCCGCTCAGCGAGACCATGGCCGCCCTCAACTATCTCCGGGACCAGAAGATCATCCGGTATGTGGGCGTTTCCAACTTCTCCCGGGAGCAGATTGAGGAGGCGGAGCGGTACGGGCGGATCGACGTCCAGCAGCCCCCCTTTTCCATGGTCAACCAGGACTTTATAGACCTGATGCGGTGGGGGCACCAAAAGGGCATCGACGCCATGACCTACGGCTCCATGGGGGCCGGCATCCTGTCCGGGGCCATCCGCGAAATCCCCGACTTTGCCCCCAACGATATTCGGATGACCTTTTATGACTATTACAAGGAGCCCAAGTTTTCAAAAATCATGACCCTGCTGCAGACCATGGACCGGGTGGCCGCCGCCCATCAGGTCCCGGTGTCCCAGGTGGCCATCAACTGGAGCACCCAGAAGGACTTTGTGGGCACGGCCCTTGTGGGTGTGCTCAAGGTTCGGGAGGCGGTGGAAAACTGCGCCGCCTTTGACTGGAGCCTGACCCGGGAGGAAATGGAGCTGCTGGACGCCGAGCTGGACCGGCTGCACATCAACCAGCCCTAAAATCCGGCGGCACAAAGCGCCCGCCCATTCACCGCGCCCCGGCCATGATGGCAGGCCCCCAGCCTGCCCGGCGGCCGGGGTGCTTTTTTGCCTCCGCCTGGCGGCATCCCGCGGCAAAGGAAGGACCTTTTTTGTAAAAAAGACAAATTCCAGCCAAAAATGAAGCTAGTGATATAAAATATTTCAAAAATCTTTGGTCCGCCTTGAATTACTTGACTTTTTTGCAGGATTTATTATAATAGAATTCAACAAAATCGAGAGGGCGGCGATGTCCCATGATGGTAATTTCTCCCGAAACAAGGCTTTTGACCAAGGACCCCTACCGGTACGAGCTCCAGGATGTGGCGGAGCCCAACCTGTACCGCGACATGTTCCCCTATGACGAGGTCCCTAAAATCTCCTTCAACTTTCGCCAGTGCCCGGTGAACATGCCGGACGAGATCTGGATGACCGACACCACCTTCCGGGACGGACAGCAGTCCCGGGAGCCCTATACCGTCCGGCAGATGGTGGACCTGTACAAAATGATGCACCGCCTGGGCGGCCCTAAGGGGCTTATCCGCCAGACCGAGTTTTTTGTGTACAGCGAAAAGGACCGAAAGGCCCTGGAGGAGTGCATGGCCCTGGGCTATGAATTCCCCGAGATCACCACCTGGATTCGGGCCTCCAAAAAGGATTTTCACCTGGTGCGGGACATCGGCATCAAGGAGACCGGCATTTTAGCCAGCTGCTCCGACTACCACATCTTTAAAAAGCTGGGCAAGACCCGCAAAGAGGCCATGGAGATGTACCTGAGCCTTATCGCCGACGCCTTTGACGAGGGCATCATCCCCCGGGTCCACCTGGAGGACGTCACCCGGGCCGATTTTTACGGCTTTGTGGTGCCCTTTGTCAACGCCATTATGGCCATGGGACGGGACGCCGGCGTCCCCGTCAAAATCCGCGCCTGCGACACCATGGGCTACGGCGTGCCCTTCAGCGGCACCTCGCTGCCCCGGAGCATTCCCGGCATCATCTACGGTCTGCAGCACTATTCCGAGGTGCCCAGCGCCCAGCTGGAATGGCACGGCCACAACGACTTTTACAAATCGGTGACCAACGCCACCACCGCCTGGCTGTACGGCGCCTCCGCGGTCAACTGCACCCTGCTGGGCATCGGCGAGCGCACCGGCAACGTGCCCCTGGAGGCCATGGTCTTTGAATACGCCCAGCTGCGGGGCACCCTGGACGGGATGGACCCCGGCGTCATCACCGAAATCGCCCAGTATTACCGCCGGGAGATGCACTACCGCATCCCCGAGATGACCCCCTACGTGGGGGGCAGCTTCAACGTCACCCGGGCGGGCATTCACGCCGACGGCCTGATGAAGGACGAGGAGATTTACAACATTTTCGACACCGAAAAAATCCTGGGGGTGCCGCCCCAGGTGGCCATCAGCAATACCTCCGGCACCGCCGGCATCGCCCACTGGATCAACAGCTTTTACGGCCTTGCGGGGGACGCCAGGGTAACCAAGCAAAGCGGCGTGGTGCAGGCCATTAAGGACTGGGTGGATCAGGAATACGAAGCCGGGCGCCAGATTATGGTCAGCAACGACGAAATGGAGGCCCTGGTGCGGCAGTATGCCCCGGAGCTGGCCGACTGACCGGGGGCCCGGGAACCGGTGCCGGCGCCTTGCCGGACACCGGTTTTT
>CALGIL010000057.1 GCA_937914895.1 uncultured Angelakisella sp. | reverse complement strand
ACCCCACCAGCTATGCTTTTATTAAGGACGATGTCCTTTGCATTCCCACCGCTTTCTGTTCTTACAGCGGCGAGGCCCTGGATAAAAAGACCCCCCTGCTACGGTCCATGGAGGCCCTGGACCGCCAGGCTCTGCGCATTCTGCGGCTGTTTGGCAACACCGAGGCCCGGCGGGTTATTACCACCGTGGGGCCGGAGCAGGAGTACTTTCTTATTGACAAGGAGGCGTACCTGCGCCGCCCCGACCTGCTGTACACCGGCCGCACCCTGTTTGGCGCCCGGCCGCCCAAGGGCCAGGAGCTGGATGACCACTATTTTGGCGCCATTAAGCCCCGGGTGTCCGCTTTTATGAAGGAGCTGGAGGAGGAGCTTTGGAAGCTGGGGGTGCTGGCCAAAACCCGGCATAACGAGGTGGCCCCCGGCCAGCACGAGCTGGCCCCCATCTTTACCACCACCAACATTGCCACCGACCACAACCAGCTGACCATGGAGCTGATGAAGAGCATCGCCGACAAGCACGGCCTTGCCTGCCTGCTGCACGAAAAGCCCTTTGCCGGGGTAAACGGCAGCGGCAAGCACAACAACTGGTCCCTGTCCACCGACGGCGGCGTCAACCTGCTGGAGCCGGGGGAGACCCCCTTTGAAAACGCCCAATTTCTGCTGTTTTTGGTGGCGGTGGTGGGGGCGGTGGACGACTACCAGGACCTGCTGCGGGTGTCGGTGGCCAGCGCCGGCAACGACCACCGCCTGGGCGCCAACGAGGCCCCGCCCGCCATTGTGTCCGTGTTTTTGGGGGATGAGCTCACCGGGATTTTGGAGGCCATTGAAGCGGGCACGGTGTACCACAACCACCAGGACCACGAAATGGAGATCGGCGTCACCGCCCTGCCCCACTTCCCCAAGGATACCACCGACCGCAACCGCACCTCTCCCTTTGCCTTTACGGGCAACAAGTTTGAGTTTCGGATGGTGGGCTCGGCCTTTTCCATCGCGGGCCCCAATATCGTCCTAAACACCGTGGTGGCCGACGCCCTGTGCGCCTTTGCCGACCGGCTGGAGGGGGCGGAGGATTTTTCCGCCGAACTGCCGGTGCTCATCCGCGAGAGCATTTCCGCCCACAAGCGCATCATCTTTAACGGCAACAACTACTCGGACGACTGGGTGGCCGAGGCCCAACGCCGGGGCCTGTCCAACCTGAAGACCACCGTGGACGCCCTGCCCGCCTTTATTTCGGACAAAAGCATTGGCCTGTTTACAAGGCACCGGGTTTTTACCGAGGCCGAGGTGCGCTCCCGGTACGAAATTTTAATGGAGGGCTACTGCAAGACCCTGCACATCGAGGCGCTGACCATGGCGGACATGGTCAAAAAGGACATCATCCCCGCCTGCCTGGGGTACCAGGACGACCTGGCCGAGCTTCTGTACAAGAAAAGGGCGTGCGGGGCCTACGATTCCACCCTGGAGGAGGCGCTGCTGGGCAAAATTTCGGGGCTGTCCGGCCAGCTGCTGAAAAAGCTGGACGCCCTGGAGGGCGCCATCCTGGGCGCCCGGCAGGAGGCCCCGGCGGAGGTGCTGGCGGCGTTTTACCGCGACAAGGTGTTTGCCGCCATGACCGAGCTGCGCCTGGTGGTGGATGAGCTGGAGACCCTGGTGGCCAAAAAGCACTGGCCGGTGCCCACCTATGGGGAGCTGTTCTGCAGCGTACATTGAGAGAGGGCAGAGATCAGAGGGCAGAGGTGAGAGTAGGAAGGCCGCGCACAATGCGGTTTTCTCGCTCTCACCTCTGATTTTTCACGTCTGACCTCTGCCTTCTCATTTCTTACTTCTCATTGCGTATAATCTCCCGGTGTGCTATGATATACTGTGCTTATAAAGAGTTTTTATGGTCCGAAAAGGGGGCTTGCCCGTTGAAACAGACGGTTGCGGTGGTCTTTGGCGGTGTCTCCACCGAGCACGAGGTGTCCCGGATGTCGGTGACCTCGGTGCTGGAAAATATTGACCGGGAGGCCTATACGCCCATTATGGTGGGCATTGATAAAGCCGGGCGCTGGTTCCGGTACGAGGGCCCCGCCGGGGCCATCCTGGACGGCGGCTGGGAACAGGGACCCAAAACCCCCTGCGTCCTGTCCCCCGACCGGGGTCACCGGGGTCTGCTCCTCCTGGGGGAGGGCGGCTGGCAGCTTTTGCCGGTGGACGTGGTCTTCCCCGTCCTCCACGGCAAAAACGGCGAGGACGGCACTATCCAGGGCCTGCTGGAGCTGTCCGGCATCCCCTACGTGGGCTGCGGCGTGGCCGCCAGCGCCAACTGTATGGATAAAGAGATTGCCAAGACCCTGTTTGACAGCCACGGCATCCCCAACGCCCGGTATGCTGCGGTGCGCCACGGGGACGACCGGGCGGGCCTTGCGGGCCGCGTGACGGCACAGCTGGGCTGGCCGGTGTTTGTCAAGCCCGCCGCCTCCGGTTCCTCGGTGGGCGTCACCCGGGTGGAGGGCCCCGGCGGCCTGGACGCCGCTTTGGACGCCGCCTTTCTCCACGGCCCCAAGGCCCTGATTGAGGAGGCCCTGGTGGGCGCGGAGGTGGAGTGCGCGGTCATGGGCCAGGGGCCAGGGGCCAGGGCGTCCCAGGTCATCGGCCAGATCGTGCCCAAGCGGGGCCTGTACGATTACGAGGGAAAGTACCTGGACGGCAGCACCGATTTATATATCCCCGCCCGGGTGCCGGAGGCCCAGGCCCAGGCGGTGCGGACCCTGGCGGTGCGGGCCTACCGGGCGCTGGAGTGCCGGGGCCTTGCCCGGGTGGACTTTTTTGCCCACAGCGACGGCAAAAGCGTCACCCTTAACGAGATTAACACCATGCCGGGCTTTACCAGCATCAGCATGTACCCCAAGCTGATGACCCGGTCCGGACTGACCTATACCCAGCTGATCAGCGGCCTGCTGGAGCTGGCGCTGACCCAGGAGTGAAGGAGGGGCCCATGGACCCAAGACCCATCGGCGTATTTGATTCCGGGCTGGGCGGCCTGACCGCCGTCCGGGAGCTGACGCGGCTGCTGCCCGGGGAGGACGTCGTCTACTTCGGCGACACCGGCCGGGTGCCCTACGGTTCCCGGGGGCGGGATTCCATCATCCGCTTTGCCCGCCAGGACGTGGCCTTTCTGCTGCAGCGCGGCGTTAAGGCGGTGGTGTGTGCCTGCGGCACCATCAGCACCGTGGCGGGCGCCCTGCTGCAAAAGACCCTGGACGTCCCGTTTTTTATGGTGGTGGACCCCTCCTGCCGGGCGGCGGCAAAGGCTACCCGGACGGGGCGCATGGGGGTGATTGCCACCAACGCCACCATTGCCAGCGGCAGCTTTCAGGCAAGGCTTGGGGAGCTGGCCCCCGGCGCCCAGGTGTTTTCGGCGGCCTGTCCCCTGCTGGTCCCCCTGGTGGAGGCGGGGCACATCGCCCCCGACGACCCCATTACCGCCCCGGCGGTGCGGTACTACCTGGAGCCCCTGGCGCAGCGGGATATTGACACCCTGATTTTGGGCTGCACCCACTACCCCATTCTGGCCCCCGCCATCCGCCGGTTTTTCGGGGACGGCGTCGCCCTTATCGATTCGGGCCAGCAGGCCGCCCTGGCGGTGGCCGGATTTCTGGCCGAAGCGGGGATGCTGTCCGGCCGGGAGGCCGGCGGCGCCTGCACCTATTATGTCACCGACGACCCCCGGGGCTTTGCAAAAACCGCCGGCATCTTTTTAGGTACCCGGGTGGACGACCGGGCGGTGCAGGTGGACCTGGGGGTGCTGGAGGGAATGAACAGTGAACAATGAACAGATAACAGTGGGCTCCGCCCTCTCATCCGCTGAAAAAACGGAGCCGGCCATTTATATTGCCGCGCGGCACGCGGCACCAACAAGGAGAACCCCTATGAAAAAAGACGTGCTCATCAAAATCACCGGCACCCAACTGGCGGACGGCGACAGCGATGTGGTGGAGGTGCTGACCACCGGCAGCTTTTATAAAAAAAATGACAGCTATTATATTCTGTATGACGAAAGCGAGGCCACCGGCTTTGACGGAAGCCGCACCGTGCTCAGGTTTGACGAGGCCCGGCGCCGGGTGACCATGACCCGGTCCGGCGCGTCCCAAAGCCAGCTGATCATCGAGGAGGGCCGCCGCCACCAGTGCAACTACGACACCGGGTACGGCAGCCTTATCATCGGGGTCAGCTGCGACCACATGAGCAGCAGCCTGACTGAGGACGGCGGCGACATCGACTTTGGCTATTCCCTGGACATCAACAGCGCCCTGACCAGCGAAAACAAGGTGCACGTGGTGGTGGACGGCAGGGACCCCGGCGGACAGGCCGGCATCTGGATGGATAAAGGAGCGGCGGACTATGATCAGCACAGCCTTTGAGAGTAAGAAGCAGCTGGAGGACATCATCGGGGCGGCCTTTGCGGCGGCCGCCCGGGCGGGGGAGCTGCCCCAGACGCCGCCGCCGGATTTTACGGTGCGGGTGCCCGCCGACACCGCCCGGGGGGACTTTGCCACCAACGCCGCCATGGCGGCGGCCAAGACGATGCGGGTGCCCCCCATGAAGGCGGCGGAGATTCTGGCCCGGCACTTTGACCTGAGCGGCACGGCGGTGGAGCGCTTTGAGATTGCCGCCCCGGGCTTTATCAACTTTTTTGTGTCCCAGGACTGGTTTTGCCAGTCGGTGGGCGAAATTTTGGAAAAAGGGACAAGCTATGGCCGCAGCGACTACGGGGCCGGGCGCAAGGTGATGGTGGAGTTTGTCTCGGCCAACCCCACCGGGCCCATGCACATGGGCAACGCCCGGGGGGGCGCCATCGGCGACTGCCTGGCGGCGGCCCTGGACTGGAGCGGCCACGACGTCACCCGGGAGTTTTACCTCAACGACGCGGGCAACCAGATTGAAAAGTTTGCCTCCTCCCTGGAGGCCCGGTACCTGCAAATCTTTTTGGGGGAGGAAATAGTGCCCTTCCCCGAGGACGGCTATCAGGGGGAGGACATTAAGGACCACGCCGAACGCTTTGCCGAGCTTTACGGCGACAAATTTGTGGGGACGGACCCCGCCCTGCGGCGGCAGGCCCTGGTGGACTACGCCCTGCCCCTGAACATCGAGGCGCTGCGCACCACCCTGGAGCGGTACCGCATCCGGTATGACGTGTGGTTTAAGGAGAGCAGCCTGCACCCCGACGCCATCAACGAGGTCATCGACCTTCTGACCCGGCGGGGGTACACCTACGAGGCGGACGGGGCCCTTTGGTACAGGGCCACCGAGTTCGGCGCAGAAAAGGACGACGTGCTGGTGCGGGCCAACGGCATTTCCACCTACTTTGCCGCGGATATTGCCTACCACTACAACAAGTTTGTGGTGCGGGGCTTTGATAAGGTCATCAACGTCTGGGGCGCCGACCACCACGGCCATGTGGCCCGGCTGCAGGGGGCCATGGACGCCCTGGGCGTGGGCGGCTTTAAGCTGGACGTGGTGCTGATGCAGATGGTGCGCCTGATGAAGGACGGCCAGCCCTACCGCATGAGCAAGCGCAGCGGCAAGGCCATTACCCTGGAGGACCTCATCGAGGAGATCCCCATTGACGCCGCCCGGTTTTACTTTAATATGCGGGAGCCCGGCTCCACCTTTGACTTCGACCTGGACCTGGCCATTGACGAGACGTCCAAAAACCCGGTCTATTATGTGCAGTACGCCCACGCCCGCATCTGCAGCATCCTGAAAAACCTGGGGGCCGAGGGCATCACCCCCCGGGCCGTCACCCGGGAGGAGCTGGCTCTGCTCACCGCCCCCGAGGAGCGGGAGCTCATCCGCCAGCTGGGGCAACTGCCCGAGGAGATCATCACCGCGGCGCGGCAGTACGACCCCGCCCGTCTGACCCACTATGTCTCGGAGGTTGCCACCCTGTTCCACAAGTTTTACAATGTCTGCCGGGTAAAGGGGGAGCCCGAGCCGCTGATGCAGGCCCGGCTGGCCTTGTGTGTGGCGGCCCGGACCGTCATAGCCAACACCCTGCAGCTGCTGAAAATTACCGCGCCCGAAGTGATGTAGCTGCGAGAGGACAGAAATCAGAAGGAAGAGGGCAGAAAGCTTTGCCGCGGCGCTTGCCGATTTTTGCTTTGCCGCCTCTGCCGTAAACACCCTGCAGCCCGCGCGGCATCTACCCTCTGCCCTCTCACTTCTCACCTCTAAAATGCAGTAAGGATGAACGCTAAGATGGAAATCGACCGAAGTTGGATGATCCTCATGCCCGACCAGACCCCCTATGCCGGGGGGCTGCTGGACGCCGGGGCCCGGGTGCTGGCCCTGACCCGCCGGCCGGAGAAGACGGTGCTGCCCCCGGGGGCGCGGCCCTGCGGTGTGGTGGAGGCGGCAGGCCCAGGCCTTTGGGGCGGCGGGGCTGCCCTGCCTTCTGCTGATGGGGGCGCGGACCCTGCCGGAGGCCCGGGCCGCGGTGCTGGGCGCCCGGGAGGCGGGCCTGCCGGTGCTGCTGGCCATGGACCTGTTTGGCGAGGGGGACACCCTTGCCGGGGGCGGGGACATTCTGTCCGCCTTTGTGGTGCTGCAGGAGCTGGGCCTTGCCGCCTTCGGCTTTCGCGCCGGGGTGACGGGTATTGCCCTGTCCGCTTTGGAGCGGCTGCAGCCGTACAGCCGCATCCCCCTGCTGTCTATTTCCGGGGACATGGCAAAGGCCCTGGCCCCCGGGGACGCGGAGGAGCTGTTTGCCCGGCGGGCGGCGGGGCTTGCCCGGCTGGGGGTGACCATGATGGGCATTGACGGGGCCGGCGGGGACTGCCTGGCCGCCGCCGCAAGGGCCCTGGCCAACGCCCCGCCGCCGGCCGGGGATAAAATCAACTACCTGGACCGGGAGGAGATTTGGGCGGCGGACGAAACCCAGGTGTACTATCTGGACACCGCCATGGAATACTCCCCGCCCATGGCCTGCGGCCGGGATATGGCCGACCGGATTCTGGAGATGGAGCGGGAGGGCTGGGATGCCCTGTGCATCCGGGCGGACACCCCCGAGGACGGGGACAGCATTTTGCAGAACAACGCCCACCTGGCCCGGCTGCCCGTGGTGTTTTTGTCCGACCACCCCGCCGCCCTGGAGGCGGCGCTGAGGGCCTACCACGGCCGGGCCATTGTGGACAGCCGCTCCGCCCTGGACCCCCGGGAGCTGGGGAGGATTGCCGCCCAGTATGGGGCGGTTGTGTTATAGAAGTGAGAGGGCAGAGGGCAGAAGTGAGAAGGCGCTGGTGCGAAGGGACAGGCTTTGCCCCGAGGTCACACGCAAAAACGGGAGCGGCACAGCCGCTCCCGTTTTTGTATGGATAACGCGCATAGGGCGTTTTCTGTCTCTGGACTTTTATGTACCCTGTGCAAGAAGGATAAGGATGTTATCGGTCCAAAGCAGCAGCGTGTTTCTTCTTTTCCCAGTGCTTTCCCACGGTACAAACGGCTGCCTTCACAAAAATTACCAAACCGACGGCTGCTTATGGTTGGGGTTGGACACCACGTTTACCGGCGAAATGCTCTCGCCGGGGCGCAGCAGCCGGGCCATGACCACAAAGCGCTGGTTGCTGGTGGCACCGTAGGCCCGGGTGCAGGTGGACAAAGTCAGAATCTTGTCCGAGGCGCTTACGTCCACATCAAAGGTGTGGCGGCTGCGCCGCCGGGCCTCCTGGATGATGTAGTTCACGTCCCCTTCGGCCACGTTGTACCGAAAGGACAGCTCGGTGTAAAAACAGGCAAAAATCTTAAAGGTCATCTCCTGCTGGGGGGTGCTGTAATAAATGTAGGGGTAGCTTTCGGCCTGGGAAAGCCAGTGGTAGCCGGTCAGCTGGGCAAACATGACGTCGCCGGGGCTGCCGATGCGGGGGGCGGCGCCGTAGTTGGTCCAGTTGTGCCCGTACAGGACGGTGTTGGAGGACAGCTGGCCGGCGGTGCCGCTCTGGGTGGCGGGGTTGGTCCAGATGACGCCGTTGTAGCTGTACTGCCCGTCGTACCCCTTGGCGGTGTAATAGTTGACGTCCTGGGTGTTTTGGACGATGGGGTGGCTGATGTTGGTGCCCGGCACCCGCAGCCATCCCATGACGTCGCTGTTGATGCCGCGCCAGTAGGCCAGCTGGTCGGCCCCGGTATACCCGTAGGCCGACGCCTGAAAGCCCGCCGGCGGGGGCGGGGTATAGGCCGCGGCCTGCCCGGTGACAGCAGCCTGCCGGGCCAGCTCGTAGGCCTCCTGGTCGGACACGGACAGGGCGGACGCCTTGGCCGCCTGCATCCGACCCGATTCCACCGCCAGCTCCGCCGCCAGCTCCCGCTGGCGGTCCCGCACCGCCAGGGCGGCGGTGTTGGCCTGCTCATAGGCGGCCTCCCGCTCCTGCTCCTGGCGGGTGCGCTCCGCCGCCTGGGCGCTGACCACAATGCAGGAGACCAGCACCAGGGCCACGGCGATCCCCACGGGGACAAAGCCCTTTGGCCTGGCGCGTTTTTTCTCGTACTTGCCCATGTGCTCCTCCTCAAACTGCCGCGGCATATGGCAATATGCCCTTTTTTTGGACATATTATAGCATACCTTTCGGAAAAATGGTATGGGGGTTCGCTGGAAAAATCGCAAAAACAGGGTGCCAAGCGGGATAAAATCATGTATAATAGCAGACAGAACAGCAAGCTGGGAGGACTGGCTATGGAAGTCTTGATGCGGCGGGCGCGCCAAAGCGACGCGGACGCCATCAATCTCATATTTAATCAGGCCATCGAGGATGGAAATTCCAACCTGGACATCGACCTTAAGGACCGGCAGTACCGGCAGCAGTGGCTGGCCGCCCACGACAAGCGCCACCCGGTGTATGTGGGGGAGATGGACGGCGAGGTGGTCTGCTGGGTGGCCCTTTCGCCTTACAGTGCCCGCTATACATATGACCTTGTGGCCGATCTGTCCATTTATGTGCGCCGGGACCTCCGGGGCCAGGGGCTGGGGACGCTGCTGCTGAAATTTATTGAACAGCAGGCCGCCGAAATCGGCTATTACAAGATCATTCTGTCGGTGTACGGCGGCAACCGCGCGGCCCTGCACGCTTACCGCCGGGCCGGATACCGGGACGTGGGGGTGTTCCGCAACCACGGGTACCACAAGGGCAAGCTGGTGGACATCATCTATATGGAGCGCCTGCTGGTGCCGGACATGGAGTTCCTTAAAAACTATTACAGCGAAAACTACCCCTTTTACGCCCAGCACTTTGCCAGGGAGCAGGCCGAGGAGGAGGCGCAGCTTCGGCGCAACGGGATGCTGCCGCCCCTGGAGGGCCAGCCCCAGCCCGAGGAGGAATACGAGGAGGTGCCGGTGGAGGACCCCTCCGGCCTGCCCGAGGGAATCGTGCGCTTTTTGAAGAGTAAGCCGAGGCCCCCCCAGGAGCCTGTGATTATCAACCATTCCCGGGAGGACCACGTGGCCGCGCCGTCCCCCGAGGCGGCCAGGCCCGGGACGGAGGAAGCCCCCGCCCCGAAGGAAACACCCGGGGACATTGCGGCCCCGGCGGAGGTGACGCCGGCCCCCAAGGCGGACAGGTCCGGGACGGAGGATGCCCCCGCCCCGAAGGAAACACCGGAGGATATTCCGGCCCCGGCGGCGGAGATCCCCGTGCCCCAGGCGGAGCCGAAACCCGAGGAACAGCCAAAACCCGCCGATGAGAAGGCGGAGCCCAAAAAGAAGACGGAAAAGCCCCCCCGCCCCAAGCGGGAGAAAACAGGGGCCCAAACACCCAGGACCTCCAAGCCCAAAACCTCCAGGCCCAAGGCGGCCAGGGAGGAACCAAAGGAAGAGGACGACGCGCCTTTGGAGGGACAGTTGAACCTGGAGGATGTCATCCTCAGCAAATAATCCCGCCCCCGCCATGACGGCGGGGGTTTTTGTATGCCTTTAGAAGACGTGCGGCGGCGGGCGGCGCCCTATAAATGGGAGAAAACCCGCCCTGAAATCTTTTTGCCCTAAAACCCTTGACAAGGCATTGGTCCTGTGATAAGATAAGCAAGCTGTCTCGGAAAGACCGGCGAAAAAAGTCGGAGGAAAGTTTCCCCCAGGACAGCCTTGCAGCACCTTGAAAATTGAACAACATTCGAAGAAGAGAACCCTTGGAAGCCTTTGAGGAAGCGCCGGAGACGGCGTGAGATCAAAGCAAAAAACAGCGCTTCAGGTTTTAGCGGACCTGGAGACGCCAGAACAAGTAATGAGAAGATCATGCTTGATGTACGGTTTTAGCCGCAGTCCTTAGGGGCGGCGGATAAGATACCATTCATTAAGAGTTTGATCCTGGCTCAGGACGAACGCTGGCGGCGCGCCTAACACATGCAAGTCGAACGGAGCCGCGTTCAACACAGAGGGACTAAACCAGCCAGCCCATGAAAAATGGGCCGCCCGGAGGGCGGGACATTTTTCATCACGCGTTTTAAAGTGTGACTGACACAAAAAGTCGGTGGGGGGGAGAAGAGTTTAGCGTTTAGGCCCTGTGTGTTGGATGCGACTTAGTGGCGGACGGGTGAGTAACACGTGAGCAACCTGCCTTCAGGAGGGGAATAACAGCTGGAAACAGCTGCTAATACCGCATAATGCATTTGGGGGACATCCCCTGGATGCCAAAGATTTATCGCCTGAAGATGGGCTCGCGGCCGATTAGATAGTTGGAGGGGTAATGGCCCACCAAGTCGACGATCGGTAGCCGGACTGAGAGGTTGACCGGCCACATTGGGACTGAGACACGGCCCAGACTCCTACGGGAGGCAGCAGTGGG
>CALGIL010000056.1 GCA_937914895.1 uncultured Angelakisella sp. | reverse complement strand
CTTTTCCCCTTTCCACCGGCGGAAAGGGGCTAAAGGTGCATGGCAGACGGCAGCCACCCCCGGAGCGGCGCTCCGGGGGTGGCTTTGGGGGTGCGGTATGGTTTAGAGGATGATGCAGATAAGTCCGGAGCAGCCCTCGTTGATGATGCGCTCGGTGGTCTCCTGCATCTTCATCCGGGCGTCGGAGGGCATGCGGTACAGCTTGTTGTGGAGCCCCTCGTTGACCAGCTCGTGGAGGGACTTTCCGAAGATGTTGGATTCCCAGATCTTGGCCGGGTCCTCCTCAAATTCCTGGAGCAGGTAGTGCACCAGCTCCTCGCTCTGGCGCTCGCTGCCCACGATGGGGGACACCTCGGTGGTGATGTTGGCGCGCATCATGTGGATGCTGGGGGCGCTGGCCCGCAGGCGCACGCCGTAGCGGCCGCCCTGCTTGACAATCTCCGGCTCCTCCAGGGTCAGCTCATCCAGGCCGGGCATGACAATGCCGTAGCCGGTGGCCGACACCTCCTCCAGGGCGCCCTTGATGCGGTCGTACTGCCGCTTGGTTTTGGCCAGGTCCACCATGCAGGGCAGCAGCGCCTCCTGGCTTTGGATGTCAAGGCCGGTGCTCTCGCCCAGGATGCGGTAGAAAAGCTCGGGGTCCACCTCCACGCGGCAGCGGATGCTGCCGGTGCCAAGGTCGATGTCGTCCACCCGGACCTCCCGGATGTTGTCGCAGTCCTCCAGGTGGCGGATGGTCTGGGCGGCGTCGCCCATGCGGCCCAGGCCCTGGGCCACCTGGCGGGCCTGGGTGTAGATGGAATCCTTAAGCCAGTGGCCCTTTTCCAGGTTCATGATCCAGGGGGCAATCTCCAATGCGGCCTCCTTGACTGGGAACTGATAGAGCATTTTGGCCAGAATGTCCCGGATGTCCTCCTCGTCCAGCTCCAGACAGCTGACCGCCACCACCGGCACGCCGTACTTCTCCTCCAGCTCTGCCCGGAGCTTGCGGACCTTGGGGGAATCGGGGTCCGTGGCGTTAAGCAGGATGAGAAAGGGCTTGTCGATGCTTTTCAGCTCGTTGATGACCCGCTCCTCGGCCTCCTCGTACTCGTCCCGGGCAATGTCGCTGATGCTGCCGTCGGTGGTCACCACAAGGCCGATGGTGCTGTGCTCGGTAATGACCTTTTTGGTGCCGATCTCGGCGGCCATATTAAAGGGGATCTCCCGGTCAAACCAGGGGGTGACCACCATCCGGGGCTGTTCGTTTTCGATATAGCCCAGGGCGCTGGGGACAATATACCCCACGCAGTCGATCATCCGCACGTTAAAGCTGGCGGTGTCGTCCACGTCTATCCTCACCGCCTCCTCGGGGATAAACTTGGGCTCGGTGGTCATGATGGTCTTGCCGGCGGCGGACTGGGGCAGCTCGTCGTTGGCCCGCTCGCGGCGGTTTTCGTTTTCGATATTGGGCAGCACCATGGTCTCCATAAACCGTTTGACGAAGGTGGATTTACCGGTGCGGACCGGGCCCACCACTCCGATATAGATATCGCCGTCGGTGCGTTTGGCAATATCCTGATAGATACTGGTCTTTTCCAATTGCAAGCCCTCCCTTACGTCACCGCCGCTATTATACCGGGATCAGGAGGATCCGGCGGCCGCCGCCCTCCTGCTCGGGGTTTTCTTCCGCAATCTTGTCAATGCAGGTGTTATACCGCTTGGCAATCTCCCACAGCGTCTCGCCGGGGTCCGCCATGTAGATGTAAAGGCCCGGGGTCGCCCCTCCGGTCTTGGGGTTCTTTTCGTCCACCGTAATTTCGTCCACCAGGGTCACCCGGTCCATGGCGTACACCGGACCCTCCAGCAGCAGATCGCAGCGCACCTCCATGGTATCCCCCCCGGTGAAGGCGAAGGCGCAGCCCGCCGCCGATAGCCTGGCGTCCATGGTCATGCCCTCGCCCACCGCGGCGTCATGCTGCAAATCCAGCAGCTTATCAAAGCAGTAAATCTCCCCGTCGGTCATTCTGGCCAGCATAATGACGGTCAGGCGGCCCTCCACTAGGACGCTGCCGTCCCCGTCGGGCCTTGCGTCCGTCCCGCCCACGTCGCACCAAAGGTCCAGCACCGATTCCACGTTTTCCGGCATGGGCAGGTTCTCCTTGTGGGAAAAGCTCTCCTTTGCCACGCGGTCCACCCGCTGCACGCTGGCGTTTTTGGTGTGGAAGGCGCAGGGGTACTGGGTGGAGTAGCAGTCGGAGCAGACCCTGCTCTCGTAGGGCATAAAGCCCGACACCGACACCTGGACGTCGGCGTCCAGGGTGATGTTGCGGTTTTCTCCGGCTCCGTCCGCGGCAGGCTCCAGGGTCAGGGACGTCACCTCCGCCACGGCGTCGCAGAGGCAGTTTTCATCCAGCCCCTCCAGCTCCACCGCCGTCGAAAAGGGCACGGCGTACTCCATCACCTCGTAGGTGCCCCCGGTGGAGCAGTAGAGGATGTGCAGTCCCAGCTCCCCCTTGACAAGCGCCCTGC
>CALGIL010000055.1 GCA_937914895.1 uncultured Angelakisella sp. | reverse complement strand
GCCTATGACGCCGCCGTCGCCGGCAGCCGCGCCGCCGAAGAGCCCGAGGAGCGGCTGAAGCTCCTCCACGATGCCGAGGACCTTCTCATTGGGCAGGACATGGCCGTCGTCCCCCTGACCTTCTACTCCCGGGACTTTCTGGTCGGCGCCAGCCTGCGGGACGTGGTCTTTTCCCCCGCCGGGTACCAGTATTTCCGCTGGGCCTGGGTGGAGGAATGACAGCCGAAAGGAGATTTCATGGACATTCTGGTATCCAACAGTCTGACCCCGGAGGAAAAGGCCCGGATGGAAGAGGTGTACCGGGACTGCTGTCGCCGGGCCGGCCCCTGCGCGGAGCCGTTTTTGTCCGGCGAGCTGAATTTTGACAAAAACATTCCCTGTTTCTTTCAGGGGCTGGAGGACGGGCGGCTGGCGGGCTTTTTGGTCCTCTTTATGCCAGGTGCCCAGGAGGCCGAGGCTGCCGCCTTTGTCCGCCCGGACTGCCAGGGGCGGGGGTGCTTTTCCGCCCTGTACCGCCGGGCGCTGGAGGAGGTCCGCCGGGCGGGCATCCCCCGGGTTTTGTTTGTGGTGGGGGACAGGGGCCCCCGGGGGCGGGCCGTGGCGGAGCATTACGGTGCCCGGCCGGACCACGGCGAGAACCGGATGTTCCGGGACGGGGGGCCGGCGCCCGCCCACCCGGACCTGACCTGCCAAAAGGTGGGCGGCCCGGACGGGCCCCCCATGGATGAGGTGCGCCGGGGCTTTTCCTTTCAGGCGGGGGACGACTTTTTGCAGGCGGCCCTGGAAAGCCCCGGGCGCGCCGCCTTTTTGGTGCGGCTGGGGGCGCAGCCCATCGGGGGTTTTATGTTCAGTGCGGCGACCCCCGGCACCCTGTTTTTGCACAGCGTCGGCATCGCCCCGGCCCACCGGGGCAGGGGCCTTGGCAGACAGCTGATGGGCCTTGCCCTGGAGGAGGCGGAAAAGCGGGGCGGCGAGGTGGTGCTGGACGTGGACACCGCCAACACCCCCGCCTGCCGCCTCTACCTGGGCTGCGGCTTTGCCACCCGGTACCGCACCGATTATTACGCCCTGGACCTGTAAAGCCGGGGGCGGGGAACCCATGGGTCCCGCCGTGCCCGGGGTTTACAAATCGTTTACAGTCTTGCGCCGGGCGCTTCATTGACCTTTTGGGACAAATGGGGTAAAATAATAGAATCTGAAGTGGGGGTCGGTCCCGTTTTGCGCCCCGGAAGGAGAGGTCCATGAGGATACAGATTTCGCCGTCCCTGCTGGCCGCCGATTTTGCCCGCCTGGGGCAGGAGGTGGAGGCCGTCGCCCGGGGCGGCGCCGATATGCTGCACCTGGACGTCATGGACGGGGTGTTTGTCCCCAACATCAGCTTTGGCATGCCGGTTATTGCGTCCCTGCGCAAGGCCACCGACCTGTTTTTTGACGTACACATTATGATTACACACCCGGAGCGCTACATTCGGGATCTGGCCGCCGCCGGGGCGGACCTGGTGACCTTTCATGTGGAGGCCGCCGGGGACCCCGTGTCGGTCATTGAGGAGATCCACCGCTGCGGCATGAAGGCGGGCGTCACCCTGCGGCCGGACACCCCGGCCGCCGCCGTGCTGCCCCTGCTGCCCCGGGTGGAGCTGGTGCTGGTGATGACGGTGGAGCCGGGCTTTGGCGGCCAGGCCTTCCGTCCGGAAATGATGCCCAAGGTGGAGGAAATTGCCGTCTTTGCAAAGGAGCATGGCCTTGGGGAGCTGATCATCCAGGTGGACGGGGGCATCGGCGCCGATACCGCCGCCCTCTGCGCCGCCCACGGGGCCAACTGCTTTGTGGCGGGCTCCTCCATTTTTGGGGCCCGCGATAAGGCGGGGGCCATTGCGGCCATCCGTACGGCTGCCCAGGACGGCAGGCGCAGCAGCGCGCTGTACGCCGGGGCTGGACAAAGGAGTATCTATGAGCAAGCATCGGATAAGCCCTCTGGGTCTGTTTCGGCGGGGGCTGATTATGGAACAGCGGAAGGACCCGGCGCTGTCCCGGGAGATCGGACAGCTGGTGGAGGAAAAGAGTAGGCGCTCCATCAAGGACTATGCGCCCGCGGCCGACGCCGGGGCGCTTGAGGCTGACGAGATCATCCGCCTGGCCCGGATGGCCCGCATTGTGGACGAGCGGGACGGGCTGCCCCTGTTCCGCAAGCTGAAGGCGGCCCAGGACAAGGACGCCGTTTTGCTGGTGGACGCCATGGACGACGAGCCCTACATCTCCAGCCAGCTGGGGCCCCTGCTCCACCTGCGGGAGGAGTGCGCCTCGGGCGCGGCCCTGGCCCGGCGGGCCGTGGGCGCAAAGGACGTCCTGGTGCTGGTCTATAAAAACATTACCGACCTGGAAATTAAAATCCCCAAGACCATCGAGGGGTTGGAGGTCCAGCGCATCGGCGGCGTCTATCCGGCGGACAACCGGAGCGAGAGCAGCCTCCCCCGCCGTAAAAACGCCAGCTATCTGTATGTGGGGGCCTGCGCCCTTATCCACCTGCACCGCGCCGTCTTTCAGGGCACTGTGCAGACCACCGCCTTTGTGACGGTGGCGGGGGATTGTGTGGACAAACCCGCCAACTTGGAGGTGTCCCTTGGGTTGTCCGCCACCCGGGTGCTGGAGGCCTGCGGCCTCATTGTCCAGCCCAACCGGGTCATCGCCGGGGGCTCCATGACCGGGGTGTCCATTGCGGACACGGACAAGGTGACCGTCACCCCGGTCACCCGGGCGCTGCTGGCCTTTCGGGAGGACCAGCGGGACCGCCGCTCTGCCTGCATCGGGTGCGGCCGCTGCACCGAGGTCTGCCCCATGGGGCTGGACCCGCGGTTTATCTGCGCCTGCCTGGACATGAACCGCCGGGGCGAGCTGCGAAAAACGGACTATCAGTACTGCATCGGCTGTATGTCCTGCAGTTACAGCTGCCCGGCCAAGCTGGACCTGGCCGCCCGGGTCTTCGGGCTTTCCCATAAAGGGGAGGTGGAGGGATGATCCTGCAGCCAAAGCCGGCGCCCCACATCCGCAGCGCCGTCAGCAACCAAAGCGTCATGGGGGACGTCATCCTGACTTTGATGGCCCTTTATGTCATGGCCGCCTTTTACTACGGCCCCCGGGCGCTGGCGCTGGGCCTGTGCGGGGTGCTTACCTGCTGGGCGGCGGATTTTGTCTGCGTCACCCTGCGGCGGATGCGCTTTAATCCCCGGGACCTGTCCCCGGCGGTCACCGGGATGATCATCCCGCTGCTGATGCCCGCCACCGTTGGGTTTTCGGTGGTGGCGGCGGCCGGTCTGTTTGCCATCTGCTTTGTCAAGCATCCCTTTGGGGGTCTGGGGTATAATATCTTCAACCCCGCTGCGGGCGGGGTGGCCTTTGCCATGGTCTGCTGGCCCACGGCCATGTTTTCTTACCCCGGCCACTTTATCGACCTTGCCCCCTTTACGCCTGTGACCACCGCCCTGAGCACCGGCGACGCCTACACCCTCTATTTGGGGGGCGTGCCCACCACCGACTTCAACAACATCCTGCTGGGGCTGATGCCCGGCCCCATGGGGGCCGCCAACGTGCTGGTCATTCTGGCCTGTATGGTCTATCTGGTGGCCCGGGGGACCGTCCGCCTGCAGCAGACGGCCTTCTGCCTTGGGACGGTGGCCCTGCTTGCCTTCTTTTTCCCCCGGGCGGATGTCCCGGGCCTTTTGTCCGTCTTTTACGAGCTTTTTTGCACCTCGGTGGTGTTTTGCGCCGTCTTCATGCTCACCGACCCGGTCACCTCCCCCAAGCGGGGGATGGCCAAGGCTCTTTACGGGCTGGCGGCGGGGGTGGTCATCATGCTGTTCCGCTGGCATGGCGGCTATGAGGAGACGGCCCCCTTCGCTTTGCTGCTCATCAACGGGACGTCCCATCTCTTCGACAGGCTGATGGAGCTTTGGGCCGCCCGGGAAAGGAGGCTGATGCACGATGGACGACCTGGAACAGAAATCCGGCCCTCCGGCCAGGACGGCGGGGAGAGCGATGACGCCGCGGCGGAAGCCGAAGCCAAGGGCTGAAAAATCCCCCGGCGGGCCCGGGAGAAAAAGGCGCCCCGCCGAAAAGCGGGACCTGGTGGCCAGTATGGTGTTTGCCATCCCCTTTTTGTCCGTGGCCGCCATCAATCTGCGCAATACCGTGGCCCTGTGCGCCGCGCTGTTTATCATTCTGATGCCGGTGTCGGTGCTGCGCCACCTTCTTCGGGAGCAGCTTTCGGTACCCCGGTGGCTGTCGGTGCCCCTGTGCTCCATGGTGGCCCTGATGCTGGCGTCCCTGTCCTACTACCTCATCCGCTTTGTCTCGGTGGAGATTACCGACGCCCTGGGCACCTACCTCTATCTGCTGGCCGCCTACCCGGTGCTGGCGGCGGCCTCCTCCGAACAGGACATCGACAGCGTCCCCTCCGCCCTCCGCTGCGCTTTGCGGTACTTTTTCCGCTTTACCTGCCTGGGCCTTGTCATGGCCCTCATCCGGGAAGTGCTGGCCTACGGCCAGATCTGGGGGATTCCCCTGGGCTACAACTTTCGGGTGGACGGCGCCAAAATGACCTTCTTCGGGCTGATGCTTATGGGGGTGCTGCTGGCTGGGGTCAACCAGATACGGGCCTGGGCGGCCATGGCCAAATGGCGCAGGCGGGATGCCGCCTCCATCAAACCACTTTGAGAAAGGCGGTGCCGCAATGCTGAGTACCCTGTTGAGACTGTGCGGCGTGGCCATGACCGCCGCGGTGCTGGAAAACGCCGTCTTTACCCGGGCCCTGGGGGACGGCGCCCTGCCTTATAACCGCTTTCGGCCCCGCCAGGCGGTGGCCCAGGGCCTTTTGATGACCGCCGTGTCGGTGGCGGCGGCCCTGGCCGGCTGGCTGGGGGAGGAGCTGATCTCCAACTATTACGCCATGCCGGGGCACCTGCGCCCGCCGGTGTACCTTATGGTGTTCAGCGTCTTTTACGCCGTCCTCTACCTGCTGATGACCAAGGTCCCGGCCCTGGCTCCCCTCCGCCAGCGGGCGGAGCTCCACCCCGCCGTGGTGTTTGGCTACATCCCCGTGGCCACCATGCTGTTTATCGGCTACGGCACCTACACCCTGGGGGAAGCCCTGGCCTATGGCTTCGGCGTGGGGGCGGGCTATCTGGCGGCCATGCTGCTGACTTACCTGCTGCGGGAGCGCACCTGGTTCAGCCGGGTGCCCAGGGCCTTCCGGGGCCTGCCGGTGGCCCTGATGTACACCGGCCTTGTCTCGCTGGCCCTGTTTGGCCTGCTGGGCCACCAACCGCCCATTTAAGTGATAGAGGTTAGAAAATACATTTCTATTTTCTAACAACTACCTTCGGAGGTGACGCTTTGTCCAGGGATATGAAGGTCCGCAGATACGGCTTTGAGCGGAAACGCAAACAGAAAAAAAGAATCATCACCACCGTGGTGATGGTTCTGGTGCTGGGCACGGCCGCCGCCGTGGGCTGGCTTGCCTTTGACCCCATCTATGATTTTGTCACCAACTTCCATCTTCCGGCGCCCCAGGTGCAGGCGCCCCCGGACAGCGAACCCCAGTCCCCCGACGGGGCCTCTCAGCCGTCCCCGGACGGCCCCGCCCAGGAGCCGGGAAAGACCGGGGGAGAGGGAGAGGACTTTCCCGCGACAACCGCGTATCTGCCCCCCCTGATGATGACCGAGGCCGCCCTGCCCGGCCGCCTGGAAGCCCTGAAGGCCCAGGGGGTGCAGGGGGTGGTCTTTGACCTCAAGGATGCCCAGGGCCGGGTCCGCTATGTCAGCGGTCTGGACCAGGTGGCCCGCAACCTGGCCCAGGAGGAGGACGCCATGGACCTGGGGTGGGCCGTCCGCACCATCCGGCAGGCGGGGCTGGTGCCCGTGGGGCGGCTGTACGCCTTTCGGGACCACACCGCCCCCGCCCATATGTATGATTCGGCGGTCAAGTATATGGGCAGCAAGGTCAACTGGATCAACGACAGCAGCGCCAACGGGGGCCGCCCCTGGCTGAACCCCAACGACGCCGACGCCCGGCAGTATATTCTGGACCTTATCGGCGAAGCCGCGGACCAGGGCCTGGACCAGGTCATTCTGGACGGCGTCCAATTCCCCGAGGGGGTGGCCCTGCATCTGGCCACCTACGGGGTGACCGGGGACCTGGATAAATCCGCCATCCTGGCCGATTTTCTCACCAAGGCCCGGGCCCGGGGGGAATCCGACGGCGTCACCGTCTGGCCGGTGGTCAACCTGTTGTCCGCCGCCGGCGTCAGCGATGTCCGGTACGGCGGCAGCGTGGGGCGGCTGCTTAAGGCCGCCGGGCGGGCCGTAGTCGAGGTGATGCCCGACCAGTTTGGCGGCGGGGTAACCACCGAAACGCTGACCCTGTCCGCCCCGGCGCTGACCCCCTACGACACCGTCAAGTCCGCCCTGGGGGCCTGCGGGGACGTCCTGGACGGGGAGTACGAGTATGTGGCCATGGTGCAGGCCTACACCGCCCCCAATCTGGCGGCGTCGGCCAATAAGCCCTATACCAAAACTGAGGTGGACGACCAGGTCCGCGCCGTCAAGGAAGCGGGCATCTCCCGGGTCCTGTGGTACAGCCCCGGCGGCACCTACCCCTGAGCCGCGCCGTACAGGGGGACCCTGTACACCCCGTCAGCCCATGATTTTTGCGGCAAACGGCCCCAAAACGGCTGCCTGCGCGATACAAAAAGACGCCATTCTTCCTTGGCATCCACAAGTCAGTCACCTGAAAAACAGCTGATTGTGCAGCACAAGAAGTTCCTCTGTGGTGGCAGTAATAAGGCTTTAGGAAAAAGCACACTCTGCTAGAATTTACTTTAAAGATGAACCGGTCTGTGGTCTATTTTTTTAGCAACGCGAAAACTGCAGGTGCCTTTATGGCAGGAAGAAGTTTGTCGCTGGGAGGGATAGACTGTGGGTAAAGACAAAGAAGGTAAAAAAGGCATTACGCAGGAACAGGTTATGGCATTGCTGGATGCGTGTTACCAAAAGGCCGTAAATGGAATTGGAGGAGTTAGTCCGCCTATTGAGGCATTTGCTCAAAATTATTTAGATAAGAATGCGGACCATTCAATCGCCGCAAAGCATATGTTGCGAAACCAAATTGCAAAATGTACGACCTCTGGAGTTATCACAGGTTTTGGCGGCTTAATTATATTACCGATAACAATTCCCGCAAATATCGGAAGTGTCCTGTATGTACAAATGAGAATGATTGCCTGTACGGCGTATCTTGCAGGATATGACACGGACAGCGACCAGGTCCAAACGCTTGTATATGCATGCCTTGCCGGAGTGGCTGTCAACGGAATAATTAAAAGAACCGGCGTGAGGTTTGGAGAGAAATTTGTGACAAACCTTGTTAAGAAAGTTCCCGGGACGGCTTTAACGAAAATCAATCAAAAAGTTGGATTCCGATTTATAACTAAATTTGGTGAAACGGGCATTATTAATATGGGCAAACTGATTCCTGGCGTTGGTGCTGTTGTAACGGGAGGCTTTGATCTGGTTGAAACAAAAATTATTGCAGGAAGAGCCTATAAGTGGTTTTTTGAAGGGGACTTTTCAACGGATGGACAAAAAGAAAGTCAAGACGTCAGCAAGGAATTTATAGCAGAAGACGTTATCGATATTGATGTCATGGAATGAGTAAAAAAGCATTTTTAATGGCGACAGGCTGATAAAGAGCCCATCTATCCGCTTTAACAACGGATAGATGGGCTCTTTATCAGCTATGGGAAGTTTCTTAATTTGTCGATATACCCCGTATGCCCGGCGGCGGGATGGGCCTTCCGGCTAGCGCTCCAGCTTATCCTGAACCCTTTTCAGCAGGCCGGACATGGCCTCCTCGGCGCTGAGCACGCCGGCGTGGAGCTTATCAATGAGGCCGGACTGGCCCCGGGGCTCGTCGGACAGAAAGCAGAAGGCCAGCAGCTTTGGGCCGCCGTTGATGGTGATGGCGGGCCCCGCCTGATAAATCCCCACGGGAGGGTACCCCGCAAGGACCTCCAGCCGCTGGGACAGCTCCTTGGCCATCTCGCCCATGGTGCCCACCAAAATGCCGTAGGGCGTATCCTTTTGGCAGCGCTCCTGAAAAGTCTTCAGGAAGCCCCCGACCACCTTGCCGTCCCCCCGCAGGGTGGCGGCGGTGCGGGTTTTGCCCTCGATGATGCTGACGATGGGGCGGATGCCCAGGGCCTCGCCCACAAAGGCGGCGGTGCCGCTGACGCGGCCGCTGCGCTTGACAAAATCAAAGGAAAAGGGGGTAAAGTAAATCTCCACCCGGTCAAACCAGTCGCTGAAATAGGCCAGAATGTCGGACAGCTTGGCCCCGGCTTTGTGCATTTGGGAGGCCGTCAGCACCGGGATGCCGTAGGCGATGGAGTAAGTGCGGCTGTCCACGATCTCGATGCGCATCCTGGGCCGGGCTTCGGGGTGGTCGTCGTAAAAATCGTCCCGGGCACGGCAGGCCGAGGCGTAGGACATGGACCCTCCGCTGTTGATGCACACCACGCAGACCTGGTCGTAGCCGGCCTGGTAGGCGGATAAAAACCGGCTGGCGTACTCGGTGCTATTGACCCCCGCGGACATGGGCAGCTCCTTGCAGGTGCCGCAGAGGGCATAAAATTCCTGGGGAGAGAGGTCATACGCCTCGCGGTAGGTGACGCCGTCCACCGTGACGGTCAGGGGCGCCACGTCCACGTCGAACCCCTGGGCGACCTGCAGCGGTATGTCACAGGCGGAGTCGGTAATAAATTTAATTCGGTCCAAGGGCGCTGCCTCCTCTTAGGTGATGTTTGATGCGGTGTATCATGAATTCGTCCAAGGGGACGCCACCCCCTTGGGCCCTATCCTTCATGTTTGCTCGGCTTTTTTTAAAAAACCAGTGGAGCTTTAGGCAAAGTTCGGGTGCCTTGGAGTTATTATACCACAAATGGTGCGGC
>CALGIL010000054.1 GCA_937914895.1 uncultured Angelakisella sp. | reverse complement strand
CGGCGCCATGCTCCTGGTCGTCCTCGCCCTCCTTAGCCTCCAGGGAGGCGTCCACCCCCATGGCAATGTCGGGGGACTGCTCGCCAATGGCGGTCAGCACCCCGCAGGTGGCGCCGTCAAAGCCGTATTTGGCCCGGTTATAGCCGATGTCCGCAATGGTCTGCCGGGCGATTTTGGGAATATCCACGTAGCAGGAGGTGCTGATCTCCCCCATGATAAGGCACAGCCCGGTGGTGACGGCGGTTTCGCACGCCACCCGGGCGTCGGGGTCCTCGGCCAAAATGGCGTCCAGCACCCCGTCGGAGATTTGGTCGCAGATTTTATCGGGGTGCCCCTCGGTGACCGATTCGCTGGTAAACAAGTATTCCTTCATGTCCCATTCCTCCCTTTTATGCAAAAAAAGACGCCCGGACAACTCCGAGCGCCAGGAAAAAACCTCATCTCTCGGATTGCTCCGCAGGATTTGGCACCTTGCAATTGCAGGTTGCCGGGCTTCACAGGGCCTGTTCCCTCCACCACTCTTGATAAAGCGTCTTATTCTGTTGTAAGGTTTATTATAGCCGCCGCGGGGCCGTCCGTCAACCCTCGGGGGAATATTTGCCCTTTCCGCCGTCCCCGGGGTGCTCCAGGCCGGCCCCAAAAATAACCCCGCCAATCTTTTTGTAAATGATAAAGGTAATCAGGGCGTTGGCCCCCGCCTTGATGAGGTTGAAGGGGATGATGACGGGCAGCAGCATCTGCCGCACCGCCTGGCGGGGCACCATCATAAAGGCCGGGGTAATCAGAAGGTTGGCAAACACCATCATCACCACCATGGCGGCCACCCCGGCGGCAAGGGCCACAACAGCCCCCCGGCGGGTATGGGCCCGGCGGTAGATGTTGCCCGCCACAAGGGCAAAGCTGCCGGTGGCCAGCACGTGCATGATAAAGCCGTAGGGGCCGCTTTGGGCGCTGACCGTAAGGGCCTGAATGCCCGCGGTGACCACGGTGAGGACAAGGCCGCTGACCGGGCCGAACAAAAAGGTACCGATGAAAATGGGGATGTCCGCCGGGTCGTATTCCAAAAAGGCGGCGCCGGGAAAAATGGGAAAGTGGACCAGGTACACCAGCACAATGGAAATGGCGGCCATCATGCCCATAACGGTGATTTTGCGGGTAAGACTGAGTGCTTGTCGCTGCATCTGAAAAACCCCTCCAATCTGAAATGGGCTTTGCAGGGAAAAAAAGAAACGCCCCCGAAGGATGGTCCTTCGCGGGCGAGTGTGTCTGACTGGGGCAAAAAGCCCAGCGGCACGTTTCTTTCATCCGGACTGTACCGTCGGTTCCGGATTCGCACCGGTATCTGCCCGTAGGCTCGCGGACTTGTGGCCATTGGCCCATCACCGCCGGTGGGGAATTGCACCCCGCCCTGAAACAAAACCATATCTAGTATAGGACTCCGCCCCGGTTTTGTCAAGACGAAAGCCGCCGGGGCCTTACTGAATCTCCTTTTTTTGGTAGATCCGGACCGAAAGGATGTAGGAAAAGCAGATGACGGCGATGCAAAACAGCGGGACGGCCACCAGCAGCGCACCCGCGGACGCCTCAAACCACCGGGCGATGGCGGCCACCTGGGGCTGGGACAGCATATGGGCCAGACCCGCGATGCCAAGTGCGGGCAGGGCGTACACCAGCATCATAATAAGGCGGCTTTTTTCGGTGCCAAACTTATAAATAAAGGGGATGACCACCGAGATGCAGACGGCGCCCAGCAGGGCGCTGGCCCCCAGGGTCACCAGGGCCTCCATGGCCACGGCCCCGCCCCGGAGCAGGGCGGCCGCAAAGGTCAGCACAAGGCCCAGCACCGCCCCCAGGGCCACCAGCAGCAAAGACAGCAGGTATTTGGCCAGCACCACCTTTTTGCGGCTGACCGGGGTGGACAGGGCGTATTTATCCCAGCCCGCCTGGTCGTCGTAGGAAAAGGTGGAGATGGACAGGGTGGCCACCAAAACCACCACCATGCTGCCAAAGGCCGCACCCTCCTGCCCCATAAAGATGACGCCGAACAGCAGCAGGTACACCAGCAAAAACCGGCTGTACCGCGCCAGGGTGTAAAGGTCCTTTAAAATCATGCCCATCATACCTTGTTCCCCCTTACCAGATACAGGATAATATCCTCCAGGTTGGCGGCGTCCACCAGCAGGTCCGG
>CALGIL010000053.1 GCA_937914895.1 uncultured Angelakisella sp. | reverse complement strand
GGGGGGGTTGGGGGTTGGCCGTGTGGCTAGTCCAGAATGTAGATGTCCACATAGCGCACACTGTTGAGGAGGCTTTCGGTGTAGGTGTCGTAAAAGAGGTCCACCGAGACCACCCCCTGCATCATGCCGGTGCCGGTGTCGTTGGCAATGGCATAGCCGTAGACAAACTTGCCGTCGGGGGTGCGGATGTACATCCGGGTCCCGTAGGGGATGACGTTGGGGTTGACCGCCACGGTGCCGGCCACGCATTCGCCCACGTCCGGGTGGCTGCGGGCGCTGGAATAAACCGCCGCGCCATAGGCGCCGTCCCGGGCGGAATACCCCGTGGCCTTCTGCCCCGTCAGCACCTGGGTATAGCCCAGGGGGACGCCGTTTTCATCCAGGGGGAAGTCGCCGCTGTAATCCAGGGAGGAAACAGCGCTGCCGTCCCCCACCAGGCGCAGCCCGCTCACCGGCTCCACGGTGACGGTGGTGTCCACCAAAACGCTCTCCACAATTTCGCCGTCCTCGATAATGTCCTCGTAGGTGTACTGGCGGGTGCCGTTGGAGCCATACTCCAGCATCCGGGTTTTGCCCACCCCGATGACGCTGGTGTGCTTGTCAACAATTTCGTGGATGACAGGCTCGGTCTCCACCCGGGTGCGGGACTGGACCCGGGTAATCTCGATGTGGTCGCCCTCGGAAAGCTCCTGGTCCAGGGGCAGGCTGACCGTGTCGCGGAAGCCCAGGGTGATGCCCTGCTCCTCCAGCAGCTGGCCCACCGTCGCGCCCAGAATGTGGTAGGTGGTGGTGGCGCCGTCCACCGTGATCTCCACCGGGAAGCCCCGGGTGACGGTCAGCTGGGCAAAGGCGCCGTCTCCGGTTTTCAGCTCCACCAGGTCGTTGCTGGTCACAGGGATGCTTTCTCTTGCTAAAATTTTGCGGGCGTCCTGTTCCATGGTAACGGTGACCGTGGTCGTGTTGCCGTCGATGATATAAATGGTGTTGTTTAGATAGGTTACGACCAAAATCACCACGGACAGTGCAATCGCCGTCAGGCTCAGGAGGAAGGAGGGACTGCAGATACATCGCAGCAGCCGCTTCGCCCGCTGTCTAGGTTGAATCGTTTCCATGAGGTTACTCCTTTAAATCTCCCGCTGGAAAAGGGGTTTTGGGCAGCGCAAAAGGATGATTTTTCCAGTCCGGGAAAGATCGAGTGTCATTATAGAGCATGGCATTTTCCTTGTCAAGGAAGCCCAGACACCGTCAAAACTGATTTTTCAGGGGGTTCCCAGGAGTTTTTGGCATTTTCCAGGGTCATTATACAGGAAAACCTGGAAGAAAAAAAGAAAAAATTGGTAAAACCGCTAAAAATTGTGCAAAGTGGGTTACAGCGCCCACAAAACCTCCCTTTAGGCCCCTTAAATGGGGAAAATTGGCCACTTGGCGCAGGCGAAAAGCCGAAGGACAAGGGGCTGTTTAGACGCCGGAATGGGGGCAAAAAGCTCGCCGCGTATCATTACGATAAGATATATTCTAGGCACGTTTGTACCTGATTCTGCGACAAAATTTACAATAAAAACAATTTGGCCGCCACTACTTAAAACGCCATATAATTTTTACGGGTGTCGTATCCCCTATCTTGTATACACTTCCTACTCCTTGATAAATAAACTTAGTATCACTACTATCATCTCTGGTAAATATATGTATAGTATAATCGCCGCTTATCATTTTCTGTATGGTGGGTTGACCTAGGTGTGTAGAAGACTTTGCATTCCATTCTAACATACCATCTTTGAATCTATTGTTGTGATCTTGGCCTGTCCGCCCAGAAACGCCAACGTTGGCAAATATATAATACTGATTGCCATATTGATTATATCCTGTGTTCCAATTTCCCTCTTGCTGAGATGCCGGCACCCTTAATATAGAGTATATATCTTTTCTGCTATATTCCTGACCCACTTCAAACACCGATACCCCTCCTATGTTCTTTATTTTACACCCATAATATAACAGAACTTAATTAAAACCGCAACAAAGCCCTCCCAACTTTCGGTTTGGGAGGGCTTTGTCAATAAAATGATTATCTCTTGGAGAACTGAGGCGCGCGGCGGGCCGCCTTGAGGCCGTATTTTTTCCGCTCCTTCATC
>CALGIL010000052.1 GCA_937914895.1 uncultured Angelakisella sp. | reverse complement strand
AATTCATTCTATTGCCTATATTTTATATTATTCAAAAAACCGGTTTTATATGAGCTGTGCAGAATCAGAAAGGGGGACGCCCCAGGCGCCCCCGCAATATGATGCTGTGAATAAAAAAGCGGTTGAAGAGGCGGCCGCCCCCGGCTTTTACAAGGCCAGCTTGACCCGCAGAATCCGCTCCAGAGACTCATCGATGCGCTGTACGGAAAGGGTCCCGTCGGCGACGGCGTCCAATACGCCTTTATACGCTTCCTCAAAATCCTGGGGCATCAGGATGATGTCTGCCCCGGCCTGAAGGGAACGGATGACGGCGTCCTTTGCACCGTAGGTGTTGGCAATGGCCCCCATCTCCATGGCGTCGGTGATGACCACCCCGTCGTAGCCCATCTGGCCGCGGAGGATGCCGGTGATCATCTCTTGGGAAAGGGAGGCGGGGGTGTTATCCCCAACCACATTGGGCGCCGAGATGTGGGAGATCATGATGAAGGGGATATGGTTGTCCGCCGCGGCCTGAAAGGGGATCAGTTCGCTTTCCTTCATTTCATCCAGGGTCCTGTTTGTGTAGGCAAAGCCCGCGTGGGTATCCCCCTCCGTGGCCCCGTGGCCGGGAAAATGCTTGAAGCACGGCAGAATCCCCTGGTCGGCCAGCCCCTTTGCCACGCCCAGGGCCATTTTTGCCACCCGCTTGCCGTCGGTGCCAAAGGACCGGCTGCCAATAACCGTGTTGCGGGGGTTGGTGAGCACGTCGGCGTCCGGCGCAAAGTCCAGGTTCAGCCCGTACTCGCGCAGATAGCTTCCGATGGTCTGTCCAACCTCATAGGCAGTTTCAAAACGCCCGTCCGCCCCTATGGAGGCCATGTCCGGGTACTTTTTGACGGCAAAATTGGGGTTGTGGCCAATGCGTGCCACCGCTCCCCCCTCCTCGTCAATGGCCAGCAGCAGCGGCATTCCCTGGGTCTCCTCCGCGTATTGCTGGGTGCTGCCGGTCATCGCCTTCAGCTGGTCGGGCGCGACAATGTTTTCCCCAAAGTAGACAAGCCCCCCCACGGGGCGCGCCTTCAGGGCGTCATAGGTGGCGCCGTCGGCCGCCGTCACGGTCTCCTCCCCGGTCAGGGCCTCGGGCGTAATCATAAAAAGCTGGGCCGCCTTTTCCTCCAGGGTCATTTGGGACAGCTTCTGCCGGACCCGCTCTTCCAAAGCCGACGCTTCATCGGGCGGCGCGGAATCCCCCTGGGCGCTGTCTCCCCCGCCGCCGCTTCCGCTGCCTTCGGCCTCCGGTGGGGCCGAGTCGCCGGTGCCGCCTTGATTGGACGGCGTACAGGACGTCAGCAGCAGCACCGCCAGCAGACAGGCGCACACAAGGCCCGGCAGCCGTTTCAGCTTGTTTCTTCGATTCTTTTTCCTGTGGTCCACCTTGTTTTTTCCCCCTGCTTTTTCATGGGGGCCGGATCATCCTGTGCGGCTGAGGGGCCTCCTTGTATTATTGTGTTGTGCGGCGGGGCTATTATACGGTTCAGAAGGCAGGGACCCGTCCGTCCGCCGCCTCCTGCTGCCAGCGCCGCAGCGCCTCCAGCTCCTCCCCGTCAACCTTACGACAGGTGTCGGGGTCGGGTATGTACTTTACCAGGGACAGATTGCGCTGGATACACTGGGATTCCAGCAGGTCGCCGCTGCCGATCTTTTTGATTTTATTCTGCCAAAGCTCGTTTTTGCGGTAGAAGGAATCGCCGCAGCGGACAAATTCGTGCTCCCGCTCCTGGATATGAAAGGTGTAGGGCAGCTCCTCCTCCACCCGCAGGTCCCCGTTGAGGCATTTGTCGTCCAGCCAAAACAGCAGCTGAAAGGTATGGGGGGTGTCGTTGCGGAACTGGTAATCCACATAGTTATAAAACAGCGACGCGCCGCTGCCAAAGGGGACGACCCTGCCGCTGTCCGGAAAGGGGTCAAAGCCGTGGTGGTGCCGCTCGGTGACAGTCAGGGGGCTGTGCAGGCAAAGCCAGTGGATCAGGTTGGCAATCTGGCAGATGCCGCCTCCTATCCCCTTCCGTGCCTCGCCGTTGGATAAAAGCATTCCCTCCAGATAGCCCTTGCGTTTGGTGGTATTGCCCACCAGATAAAAAAAAGAAAAGGTCTCCCCGGGCCGGATGAGCAGCCCGCTGAGCCTGCCGATGGCAAGCTTTATATTAGTCACCTTATTGTACTGGAGCTGGAGGTCGGCGTCCCCCAGCCTTCGCACCAGCACCGACTGGTGCTTATAAACCCGGTAGGGCAGTTTTTCATCGGTCCGCTCCTTGGCGTAGGAGCCGCTTTCCAGCCCCCACCGCAGGCGGCGTCCCAGGCACCGCACCGCCACCGCCGTTTTGTAAAACACAATGTTATAGCTGGAAAGGGGTTTTCTCAACACTGCTCACCTGCCACATTTGATTGCCGCCCGTCCGCGGCGAATCCCTCTGTCTGTCCGCTGCCGCGCCCTGTATGCCGCCGGCCCGCGGTACTTTTATCATAGCGCTTTGCGGTACAAAATGCAATGCGGCCCCGCCCGCGTCTTTTCCGCCCGCCGCCGCAAAAATCCCCGGGGATGCGCCGGGCTTCGCCACGGTTTTTGCTTTGTCCGAAAAACAATCTGGCGGTGCGGCCCCATACATCCCATTATTCGGCACGGACCTGGATAAAAGTACGGGCTTGCTTTTTACAAAAATCGTGATACATTGGGTATGCGGACGCAGAAATGCTCCGGTAAAATGAGACATACGAGGGATTAAAACTATGAAAATCGTCATTGTGGGCGACGGCAAGGTGGGCTACGCCCTGACCGAGCAGCTGAGCCGGGAGGGCCACGACATCACCGTCATCGACCAGGATACCGAGGTGCTTCAGCGGTTGGTGGAAACCCTGGATGTGCTGGTCATCGGCGGCAACGGCGCCAGCCTGGAGGTCCAGCGGGAGGCGGAGGTGGGCAAAAGCGACCTGCTGATTGCTGTCACCACCGCCGATGAAATCAACCTGCTGTGCTGCATTCTGGCCAAAAAGCTGGGGTGCCCCAACACCATCGCCCGGGTGCGCAACCTGGAATACCGCCAGCAGACCATCTTTCTGCGGGAGGAACTGGGGCTTTCCATGACCATCAACCCGGAGCAGTCCGCGGCGGTGGAAATGTACCGCCTGCTGCAGTTCCCCTCCTTTTTAAAGCGGGAGTCCTTTGTCCGCGGGCTGGTGGAACTGGTGGAGCTGAAGGTCAGCGAGAGCAGCGCCCTTTGCGGCAAGCCCCTGGAGCAGCTGTACACCGTCGCCGGGGTAAAGGTGCTGGTGTGCACGGTGGAGCGGGGCGACCAGGTGTTCATCCCCTCCGGCAGCTTCCGGCTGCAGGCGGGGGATAAAATAACCGTCACCGCGGCCCGCAGCAGCCTGACCCGCCTGATCAAGAACCTGGCCATTGCCAAGCAGAAGATCCGCCGCGTCATGCTGGTGGGCGGCAGCCGCATTGCCGTCTATCTCACCCAGATGCTGCTGGCCGTCGGCGTAGAGGTAAAAATCATCGAAAAGGACCCCGCCAAGTGCCGCACCCTGTCGGATCTGTTCCCCCAGGCGCTCATCATCCAGGGGGACGGCTCCTCCCAGGAGGTTCTCACCTCCGAAGGGATCCTGGACACCGACGCGGTGGTCACCCTGACCGATATGGATGAGGAAAACCTGATCATCTCCATGTACGCCGGGGACATCGGGGTGCCCAAGGCCATCACCAAAATCAACCGGGTGGAATACGCGGCCATGTTTGAAAACCGGGGCCTGGACAGCATTGTCAGCCCCAAGCTTATCAGCGCAAACGAAATTGTCCGGTATGTCCGGGATATGCAAAACTCCGGGGACGGGGCCATTATCGCCCTGCACCGCATTGTCAATGGCCGCGCCGAGGCCCTGGAGTTTAAGGCCTCCGCCGGCACCCGGCAGCTGCACGTGCCC
>CALGIL010000051.1 GCA_937914895.1 uncultured Angelakisella sp. | reverse complement strand
CAGGTAACACTTCGGGTAATATCGTAAACGGAGGGATGGTGGCTTTTCAAGACGGCTGGGTTTATTACAGCAACGAAAAGAGCCTTTACAAGATGAAGGAGGACGGAAGTGAAAAACAAATGCTGGCTGATGAATCAGCAAGTGGAATAAACATTTTAGATGATAGAATATTCTACACAAACGAGCATTATGATGAGGCTAGAGGCTCATACGTGTATTCAATTAACGCTGTGAAAACCGACGGTACTGACTGGCAAAAAATCAGTGACGCTTATGCCGGGTATCTTAACGCTGTAGGTGATAGACTTTACTATGTTGAATTCAACCCCTATATTATGGATCGAATATATACTATGAGGCTTGACGGCACTGATAAATACATCTGCAGCGATGATTATCCAGTATGGCTTAACGTAATAGGCGAAGATATATATTACATAGCATACACAAGTGAAATGAATGAACCGCCAAAGTATACTTTATACACTATGAAAACCGAGGATCCTTTTTTCACTAAGAAGGAACTTTTTGATGAACATATGGAATCGGTTAATATAGTTGGTGATAGGATGTACTTTAGCATCCCAGACAGAAGCGGAACATATGACATCGGGATTTATAGCATGAGTTTAGACGGGACTGATATTGAAAAAATCGCCGATGATTCTACAGATCGGCTTCATGTAGTTGATGATAGAATCTTTTTTGCGGGCAAGCGAGGCATCGATATGGAAGATGGGCAATCCGGTGGCTTCAACTACATTATTTGTTCTATGAAAATAGATGGTACTGAACGGCAGGAGCTGCACGAGGAGTATCATGAAACATGGAGGGATATGGAAGATGGCAGCAATATCGTATGGTATTACGACTGGAAATGGGATATTGGTATTGCAGGTGATAAAATATACTTTACCAACCTGATTGAATACTGCTTCTACTCTATGAACTTCGATGGGAGCGACTGTAAGCCTGTAGAGTAAACGAAATAAAACCTGCCTAATAAAGGGCTCTCAATTTAGTAAACTGAAGCGGCGCGGACCATTGGTCCACGCCGCTTTTATCAGCCTTATCCTATTGTCCCACAATGCGCTGCCGCCGCTGCCGCTGCTGCTGGGCCTGGCGGCTGTGCAGCCGAATGGCCTGGCGGCGGCGCCTTTGGCGCCGGCGGTAGTACAGCCGCACAAAGAAGCGCACAATAAAGAGCAGCGCCACAACGATCAGCAGGAACAGCCCCACCCACTTTGCCGCCGTGGCCAGGCCGCTTTGGGCCTTGGCCCGGTTTTGGTCCCGGACCACCTGGGACATGGGCATCTGCGCCGCCTCCACCACGGTGTGGGCCAGACTGACGGTGGTCATATAGGTCCCGTGCCGGTCGTACAGCTCCAGGGTGGGCTGGATGTCCTCGCCCTCGGTGTAATAATCCTTTACCTTGTATTCGTACCGCAGGTCCCGCAGGGTGGTGCCCTTTTCCACAATCAGGCTGACGTCCTGGGCGGCGTGAATGTCCAGATTGCCAATGCGGTCGGCGCCGTTGGACAGGGGCACCACAAAGTCTTTGATGTTGCCCGCGGGCAGGGTCAGCACGTCAAACTGGCTAAAACAGTAATCCAGCAGCGCCGCGGAATCGCTGTACTTGGTGTTCAGGCCCGAGCCCAGCACCACGCAGATGAGCTCCAAATCCCCCCGCTTTGCCAGGGTGACAATGGTGTGCTTGGCGTCGTCGGTGTATCCCAGCTTGCCGCCCTCCACACCTTCATAATACACCTTGTTGACGTCGTGGAGCATGGCGTCCTGGTTGATAAAATCGTAGTCCCGCTTTTTCTTGTTGGTCTCGGGCATCTCGTATTCCAGGGTCCCAAACAGGTCCCGAAAGCCCTCCACCCCCAGGGCCCAGCGGGTGATGGCGGCCATGTCCCGGGCGGTGGTGTAATGGTTGGGGTCGTCCAGGCCGTGGGCGTTGTTGAAGTGGGTGTTTTTTAATCCCAGTTCCGCTACCTGGCGGTTCATCATCCCGGTAAAGACGTCCAGACTGCCGCCGGTGTACTGGGCAAGACCGTTGGCCGCGTCGTTGGCCGACAGCAGGATGGTGGAATATAAAAGGTCCCGGACGGCCAGGGTCTCCCCCTCCTCCAGGGCGATATGGGTGGTGTTGGCCGGGATGGAATACACCGTGTCCCGCTCCATGGTGACCTTTTGGTCCAGGCCGCCTTTTTCCAGGGCCAGGGCACAGGTGAGGATTTTGGTAATGGACGCGGGGGCGCGCTTTTGGTCTCCCGCTTTTTCCAGCAGCACCTGGCCGGTTTTGACCTCCATCACCGCATAGGTTTCCCCCTGGATGTCGCCGGGACCGGTGGCGGCGTAGGCCACCGGCAGTCCGGCGGCCAACGTGGCAAAAAGCAGCAGATATGTAATAAGGCGCTTTACCAAGGCAAACACACTCCATACGGGGATTTTGGGGCGGGTCCGCCCCTGTACGAACGGGCGGATAATCTATCTTATTATACCCTCCGTTATACAATCTGTAAATCTTTTTAGACCCTATTTTTAGACTTTTTCCTTCCGTATACTGGAAAAGGGGTTTTTGCACCCCAGCGGGGCGAGGTTTTGATTTTATCAAAGGTTATCCTTCTTTACTTTTTGGCAGCACAGTCCCAAGTCCTCTCTGCCTTCCGGTTGCCCCATGGATATAGGGTTTTTGATGCCCTGCGGGCGGTCGCTATGGACATAGCTTTCCTGTTGTCCGCCCTGGCCGTACCAGGGGATAGCTTTTGTTGGTTACTTTCCAGCAATGGAAAGTAACCAAAGATTGCCGGGGTTCCCCCGGA
>CALGIL010000050.1 GCA_937914895.1 uncultured Angelakisella sp. | reverse complement strand
GGTCCTGGGAAAGGGCAGCACGTCCCGAATGTTGGAAATGCCGGTCATATACATGATCAGCCGCTCGAAGCCCAGACCGAACCCGGCGTGCCTGGCGCCGCCAAACCGGCGCAGGTCCAGGTACCACCAATAGTCCTTTTCGTCCATGCCCCGGATGCGCATCTGCTCCTGGAGCACCTCCAGCCGCTCCTCGCGCTGGCTTCCCCCGATGATCTCCCCTACCCCGGGGACCAGCAGGTCGGCGGCGGCCACCGTCTTGCCGTCGTCGTTAAGCCGCATATAGAAGGATTTAATCTCCTTGGGGTAGTCGGTGACAAACACCGGCCGGCGGAAAACCTCCTCCGCCAGGTACCGCTCATGCTCGGTCTGCAGGTCGGCGCCCCAATAGACCGGGTACTCAAACCGGTCCTTTACCTGTTCCAGCAGCTCCACCGCCTGGGTATAGGTGATCCGGGCAAAATCGGACTCCACCACATGGGTCAGGCGCCCCAGCAGGTCCTTGTCATAAAAGCTTTGGAAAAACCGCAGCTCCTCGGGGCAGTGGTCCATGACATACCGCAAAACGTATTTGATCATATCCTGGGCCAGGTCCATGTCGTCGGCCAGGTCGGCAAAGGCGATCTCCGGTTCGATCATCCAAAATTCCGCCGCGTGGCGGGGGGTGTTGGATTTTTCCGCCCGGAAGGTGGGCCCGAAGGTATACACCTTGGCATAGGCCAGGGCCATGCACTCCGCCTCCAGCTGGCCGGATACGGTCAGATTGGCGGATTTTCCAAAAAAGTCCTGGGCATAATCCACCTGGCCGGACGGGGTGAGGGGCGGGCTGCTCATATCCAGGCTGGTGACGTGGAACATCTCCCCCGCCCCCTCGGCGTCGCTGGCGGTGATGATGGGGGTATGGGCATAGACAAAGCCCCGGTCGTTAAAGAATTTATGGATGGCATAGGCCGCCACCGACCGCACCCGGAAAACCGCGTTGAAGGTGTTGGTGCGGGGCCGCAGATGCTGGATGGTCCGCAGATATTCCATGCTGTGTTTTTTCTTCTGCAGGGGGTATTCCGGCGACGAGGCGCCCTCCACCTGGATTTCCTCGGCATGCAGCTCAAAGGGCTGCTTGGCGTTGGGGGTCAGGACGATATTGCCCTTTACCACCAGGGCGGCGCCCACATTCTGCCTGGCGATCTCCTTAAAGTTGGGCACCTTGCCGTCCTCGAACACCACCTGCAGGCTGCCAAAGCAGGAGCCGTCGCTCAGGTCGATAAAGCCCAGGGCCTTGGAGCTCCGGATGGTTTTGGCCCAGCCGCAGACGGTAATCTGCGAGCCCATGTAGCTGCTGATTTCCGAGAACAGCTTTTTGATCTCTGTACGCTGCATACGCGCAACCTCTCTTTCGCGTTTCCAAATATAGCCTTATTATATAGGTTTTGTCCCAAATTATCAATCTCAATTTAAGGCCGCCGCGGAGTGCGTCCGGCCCGTCCAATTTTTTTCAACGGGAAAATGGGTTAGGGGTTGCTTTTGGAGGAAGAATATACTATAATAAATCACTGTCGGGCATCCCGCTGGGCAGGTCCGGCAAAAACCGCATACCTTTGGAGAGATGGCTGAGCTGGTCTAAGGCGCACGACTGGAAATCGTGTGTGGGCTTATACCCCACCGAGGGTTCGAATCCCTCTCTCTCC
>CALGIL010000049.1 GCA_937914895.1 uncultured Angelakisella sp. | reverse complement strand
GGCCCGGGGGTCGCCGTCCACCGCCGCCGAAATCTCGCCCACCCGGGGCAGGGGGTGCAGCACCGCCATATGCTCCCCGGCGGGGCGCAGCAGCTCCGGGGTCAGGAGAAAGCTGTCCCTTAGGCGCAGGTATTCCTCCGGGTCCGCAAAGCGCTCCCGCTGGATGCGGGTCATGTACAAAAGGTCCAGCCCCGGCAGGGCGTCGGCCAGGCTGTCGGTTTCGGCATAGGACATCCGGCGCAGCACCCCCTCCTTCATGTAGGCGGGAATGCGCAGCTCCTCCGGGGAGATAAACACCAGGCGCACATCCCGGTACGCGGCCAGGGCGTTTACCAGGGAGTGGACCGTCCGGCCGTACTTAAGATCGCCGCAGAGGCCCACGGTCAGGCCGTCCACCCGGCCCAGCTCCCGGCGGATGGTCAACAGGTCGGTGAGGGTCTGGGTGGGGTGGCAGTGGCCCCCGTCCCCGGCGTTGATGACGGGCACCGGGGCGTACAGCGCCCCCATCAGGGCCGCCCCCTCCTTGGGGTGGCGCATGGCGATAAGATCTGCGTAGCAGCCCGCCACCCGGACGGTATCCGCCACCCCCTCCCCCTTGGCGGCGGAGCTGGAGGACGCCTCGGCAAACCCCAGGGTACCGCCCCCCAGGCTCTGCATGGCGGATTCAAAGCTGAGGCGGGTGCGGGTGCTGGGCTCAAAAAACAGGGTGGCCAAAATCCTGCCCCGGGCGGCGTCGGCAAAGTCCCCGGGATGCCGGAGCATCTCCTCCCCCAGGTCCAGCAGGGCTTCCCGCTCGGCAGGGGTCAAATCGGTAATATCCACAAGGTGGCGCATGGGGGGCCCTCCTTTACCGAATCCAGCTTTCGTCGGCGGGGTCGTCCCGGAAGGCCATCAGCCGCCGGATGTCCTCTTCGGCAATGTAGCCCTCCTCGGCGGCCACGTCAAAGGTAGTCAGGCTGACGTTTTGCACCCCCGCTTTGGCAAAGCACTGGGCGCTTTTGGCCATGCCGTAGGTAAAGATGCTGGCAATGCCCAGCACCTGGGCGCCCGCTTCCCGCAGGGCCTCCACCACCTCGGCCACGCTGCCCCCGGTGGAGATGAGGTCCTCCACCACCACCACCTTTTGTCCCGGCTCCAGCCTGCCCTCGATGCGGCTGCCCCGGCCGTGGTCCTTGGCGGAGGACCGCACATACCCCATGGGCAGACCCATGAGATGGGCGGTGATGGCGGCGTGGGCGATGCCGGCGGTGGCGGTGCCCATGAGCACCTGGCAGTCGGGGTACTCCCGGCGGATAAGCTGTACAAACCCCTCCTCAATCTGAGTGCGCACGTCGGGGGCGGTCAGGGTCAGGCGGTTGTCGCAGTAAATGGGGCTCCTTATTCCGCTGGCCCAGGTAAAGGGCTCATCCGGACGCAGAAACACGGCCCCAATGGACAAAAGTCCTTTGGCAATTTGACGTTCCATGGCTTTATCCTCCTTTATTTCCACACTCAGCCCACAAACTCGTCCATACAGCGCTGCCAGGCGGCCAGGGGATCGGCGGCCCTGGTGATGGGCCGTCCCACCACAATGTAGTCGGAGCCGATTTCCTTTGCTTTTGCGGGGGTGGTCACCCGCACCTGGTCCTGGGCATCCCCGTCGGCAAAGCGCACCCCGGGGGTGACGGTGAGCATCCCCCTGCCGCAGGCCTCCTTGACCAGGGCTGCCTCCAGGGGGGAGCAGACCACGCCGTCCAGCCCAGCGGCTTTTGCGTTTTGGGCGTACCGGGCCACCGTCTCCCCCATGTCTGTCCCAATAAGCAGCTCGTCCCGGAGCATTTCCGGGGTGGTGGAGGTAAGCTGGGTCACCGCCAGCAGCAGGGGGCGGGTGCCGTCGGGACGGCTGAGGCCCTCCAGGGCCGCCTCCATCATGGCCCGGCCCCCCGCGGCGTGGAGGTTGCACATATCCGCCCCCAGGCCCGACAGGGACGCCATGCCCCCCCGGACGGTGTTGGGGATGTCGTGGAGCTTGAGATCCAGAAACACCTGGTGCCCCCTGGCCTTTACCCGCCGGACAATGTCCGGACCCTGGGCATAAAACAGCTCCATGCCAATTTTGACAAAGGGCTTTTGTGCGGGGAATTTGTCCAGGAAGGCAAATACCTCCTCCCCGGTGCCGAAGTCCAGCGCAATAATGACGTCCTTGCCCATGTGTGCGTCCTCCTGTTTTTGTATTTTTAAGTTTGCAAAACCAGTATTTACAGCGCCGCGCCGATGATGTCCGCCAGACGGTCAATTCCCAGCTCCTCCATCACCCGGGGCAGGTCCTCGATGATGTCTTTGCACGCGGTGGGATTTCGCAGATTCTCACTGCCCACCTGCACGGCCGTGGCCCCGGCCATCATCATTTCGACGACATCCCAGGCGGTGGCCACACCCCCCAGCCCCATAATGGGAATTTGTACCGCCTGTGCCGCCTGGTACACCATCCGCAGGGCTACCGGGAAAATGGCCGGGCCCGAAAAGCCCCCCATGCCGTTTGCCAGCACCGGCCTGCGGGTGCGGGGGTCAATGCGCATCCCCAGCAGGGTGTTGATAAGGCTGAGGCCGTCGGCCCCCGCTTCCTGGCAGGCCCTGGCAATGGGGACGATGTCGGTGATGTTGGGGCTTAATTTAATGTACACGGGCTTGGTGGTGGCCGCTTTGGCCGCCCGGGTCACCTCCGCCGCCAGCTCCGGCTGGGTGCCAAAGGTCATGCCCCCGCCGTGGACGTTGGGGCAGCTGATGTTTACCTCGATGATGCCCACCTGGGGGCAGGCGTCCAGCCTGCGGCAGCAGGCCGCGTACTCCTCCACCGAAAAGCCGCTGACGTTGGCCACCACCGGCTTGTGGAAAAACTCCCCCAGGGCGGGCAGCTCCCGGGCCACCACCGCGTCGATGCCGGGGTTTTGCAGCCCCACGGCGTTAAGCATCCCGGCGGTGCATTCGGCCACCCGGGGGGTGGGATTGCCAAACCGGGGCTCTAACGTGGTGCCCTTAAAGGAGAAGGACCCTAGAATGTTGATGTCGTAAAGGTCCCGGAACTCCTGACCGTAGCCAAAGGTGCCGCTGGCCGCTATCACCGGATTGTCCAGCACAAGACCGCTTAGGGTGACCGTCAAGTCCTTCATTGGGCGCCCTCCTCCCACAGCACTTCGCCGCTTTGCAGCACCGGGCCGTCCTTGCAAATCCGCTTGCTGCCGTACAGGGTTTTGCAGGAGCAGCCCATGCAGGCCCCAAAGCCGCAGGCCATGCGCTCCTCAAAGCTCAGCTGGCCGGGGATGTCCAGGGCCCCGTGGACCGCCCTTAGCATCCCCTGGGGGCCGCAGGTAAAGTAGTAGTCGTGGGCGCCGGACTTTAAGGCCGGCAGGTCGGTGACAAGGCCCTGTGTCCCCCGGCCGCCGTCCTGGGTGGCCACAAAGGCCGCACAGCCCAGGGCGGCAAAATCCTCCTCTAAAAAGACGTCCTCCCCGGTTTGAAAGCCCAGCACCACCGTGGGGGCAAGGCCCCATTCCGCCAGCACCCGGGCCAGGCCGTACAGGGGGGGCGTGCCCACCCCGCCCCCGATAAGCAGGGGGGCCTTTATCCCCTCCGGGACGGAAAACCCGTTGCCCAGGGGCAGCAGCAGGTCCAGCTCCTGCCCGGGCCGAAGGTCCGCCAGGGCGGCGGTGCCCCGGCCCACCACCTTATAAATAAGCCGCAGCACCCCGGGGGCCCAGTCGCAGACCGAAAGGGGCCGCCGCAGGTAAAACCCCGGCAGGGCGACGTTCACAAACTGCCCCGGCGCGGTAAGGGGGGCGGTGTCCCCCGCCAGCGTTAAATCGTAGACATCCCTGGCCAGGGGGGTGTTTGCCTGGATGACAAAGCATTGCGTTCCGGTCATGGGGTCCCTCCTCAGTCGGAATCGATGGTGGAGATGGTCAGGGTAATCTCCTCCAGCACGTCCAGCAGCACCCGGACGGTGTCCAGGGCGGTAAACATGGTGACGTTATTTTCCGCGGCGCAGCAGCGGATGGCGTGGCCGTCGTTTTGCTGGCTGGCCTCGTCCAGGTCCCGGGTGCTGATGACATAGCTGACATAGCCCCGCCGCAGCCCCTGGAGAATTTCGTCCGAGCCCTCGCTGAGCTTCTTTTTGACCCGGGTGCGGATGCCGTGGCCCTTTAGGTACCGGGCGGTGCCGTCGGTGGCCTCGATGTTAAAGCCCAGGTTGTAAAACCGCCGGATGAGGGGCAGGGCCTCCTCCTTGTCCTTGTCCGCAATGGTCACCAGCACGGTGCCGTAGTTTGCCACCTGCATCCCCGAGGACTGCAAAGCCTTGTACAGGGCACGGTTAAGGCTGTGGTCGTAGCCGATGGCCTCGCCGGTGGATTTCATCTCGGGGGACAGGTAGGCGTCCACCCCGTGGAGCTTGGAGAAGGAGAACACCGGCGCCTTGACATACCACTTCTTCCGCTCCGGGGGGTAGACGGTATGGATGCCCTGGTCCCTCAGGGAGATGCCCAGGGCCGCGTAGGTGCCAATGTCCGCCAGGGCATACCCCGACGCCTTGGAGAGGAAGGGCACCGTCCGGGAGGACCGGGGATTTACCTCGATGACATAGACCTGTTCGTCCTTGTCCACAATGTACTGGATGTTGTAAAGGCCCACAATGCTAAGGCCCAGCCCCAGGCGGACGGTGTAGTCCAGGATGGTTTCCTTAACCCCGGCGCCGACGCTGAAGGTGGGGTAGACGCTGATGGAATCCCCCGAATGGACGCCGGTGCGCTCCACGTGCTCCATAATGCCGGGGACAAAGACGTCGGTGCCGTCGCAGACCGCGTCCACCTCCAGCTCTTTGCCCTCGATGTATTTATCCACCAGCACGGGCTGGCCGCCCCCGGCCCGGGCCGCCGCCTCCAGGTAGGCGCGCAGGGCCTCCTCCCCCGGGACAATCTGCATGGCGCGGCCCCCCAGCACATAGCTGGGGCGCACCAGCACCGGGTAGCCCACCTCGGCGGCGGCGCGCACTCCGTCCTCCACGGTCAGCACCGCCCGGCCCTTGGGCTGGGGGATGCCCAGGGTTTCCATGATGTGCTCAAAGCGGTCCCGGTTTTCGGCCCGCTCAATGGCCTCCACCCCGGTGCCGATAAAGGGCACCCCCAGGCGGCTCAGGGGCTCGGCCAGGTTGATGGCCGTCTGGCCCCCCAGGGTAACGATGACCCCCTTGGGCTGCTCCAAAGTCAGGACGTTCATCACGTCCTCCACCGTAAGGGGCTCAAAGTACAGCTTGTCGGAGGTGGTGTAGTCGGTGGACACCGTCTCGGGGTTATTGTTGATGACAATGGCCTCATACCCCGCCCCCCGGATGGCCCGGACGGCGTGGACGGTGGAGTAGTCAAACTCCACCCCCTGGCCGATGCGGATGGGCCCGCTGCCCAGCACCACAATTTTTTCCTTTTCGGTGTCCACCACCGATTCGTTTTCCTCCTCGTAGGTGGAGTAAAAGTAGGGCACATAGCTTTCAAACTCGCTGGCGCAGGTATCAATCATCTTGTACACCGGCATCATGCCCTTCTCCCGGCGCAGCAAAAAGACCCGGCCCTCGTCCATACCCCACACCTGGCCGATGTATTTGTCCGAAAAGCCCATGCGCTTGGCCCGGTACAGCACCTCCAGGTCCCCGGGGGCGGCGGCCAGCACCCCTTCAAAGTCCACAATGTTTTTCAGCTTGTACAAAAACAGCATGTCTATCTGGGTCAGGGCGTGAATGCGCCCCAGGTCCAGCCCCTGGCGGATGAGCTGGGCAATGGCCAGAATCCGGTCGTCCCGGCCGTTTTTGACGTAATCCTGCAGCTCCTCCCCGGTCATCCCCACAAATTTGTCCGAGATGATGTGGCAGACCCCCGTCTCCAGGGACCGGATGGATTTGAGGAGGCTTTCCTCAATGGTCCGGCCGATGCTCATTACCTCCCCCGTAGCCTTCATCTGGGTGGACAGGGTGTTGGAGGCGCCGGCGAATTTATCAAAGGGAAAGCGGGCGATTTTGGTCACCACATAATCCAGGGCGGGTTCGAAGGAGGCGGGGGTGTTGGCAAGGCGGATCTCGTCCAGGCGCAGGCCCACCGCAATGCGGGCGGACACGCTGGCAATGGGGTAGCCCGACGCCTTGGACGCCAGGGCCGAGGACCGGGACACCCGGGGGTTTACCTCGATGAGGTAATATTCAAAGGAGAAGGGGTCCAGGGCAAACTGGACGTTGCAGCCCCCCTCTATTTTCAGCTCCCGAATGATCTTTAATGCGCTGTCCCGGAGGAGCTGGTACTCCTTGTTGGTCAGCGTCTGGCTGGGGGCCACCACAATGGAATCCCCGGTGTGCACCCCCACGGGGTCGATGTTTTCCATGTTGCAGATGGTAATGGCGGTGTCGGCGCTGTCCCGGATGACCTCGTACTCAATTTCCTTAAAGCCCTTAATGCTTTTTTCGATAAGCACCTGGGACACCGGGGACAGGTGCAGGGCGTTTTGCAGCATATCCCGCAGCTCCCCCTCGTCGTCGGCAAAGCCGCCGCCGGTGCCCCCCAGGGTAAAGGCGGGGCGCAGCACCACGGGGTAGCCAATCTCCCGGGCGGCCTCGGCCCCCTCCTCCACGGTGTGCACCACCACCGAGGGCAGCACCGGCTCGCCCAGGCGCTGGCACAGCTGCTTAAAGCGGTCCCGGTCCTCGGCCTCCTCAATACTGCGAAAGCCGGTGCCCAAAATTTCCACCCCGCACTCCTCCAGCACCCCCTTGCGGGCCAGCTGCATGGCAAGGTTCAGGCCGGTTTGGCCCCCCAGGCCCGGCACAATGGCGTCGGGGCGCTCGTACCGGACAATTTTGGCCACATATTCCAGGGTCAGGGGCTCCATGTACACCTTGTGGGCAATGCCCACGTCGGTCATAATGGTGGCGGGGTTGGAGTTGATTAAAATTACCTCGTACCCCTCCTCCCGCAGGGCAAGGCAGCCCTGGGTGCCGGCGTAGTCAAACTCCGCCGCCTGGCCGATGACGATGGGGCCGGAGCCGATGACCATGATTTTATGGATGTCGGTGCGCTTAGGCATTGCGTCCGCCCTCCTTCATCATCTCTACAAACCGGTCGAACAGATAGGCGCTGTCCTGGGGCCCGGGGGCGCTTTCCGGGTGGTACTGCACCGAAAAAATCCGGTCCCCGGGGCAGGCCGCCCCCTCCACCGTGCCGTCCAGCAGGTTGCGGTGGGTCACCGCAAGGCCGGTGCCGCCAAGGCTCTCGGCCCGGACGGCATAGCCGTGGTTTTGGCTGGTCATTTCAATTTTGCCGGTGGCAAGGTCCTGGACGGGGTGGTTGCCCCCCCGGTGGCCAAATTTCATTTTATAGGTATCGCCGCCGCAGGCAAGGCAGATGACCTGGTGCCCCAGGCAGATGCCAAACATGGGCAGCCTGCCCCGCAGGGCCCGCACCAGGTCCGCCGCCTGGGGGACGTCCTTGGGGTCGCCGGGGCCGTTGGACAGAAAAAGGCCGTCGGGCCCCAGGGCCAGCACCTCCTCCGGGGTGACGTCATAGGGCACCACCGTCACGTTGCAGCGGCGCTCCCCCAGCTTGCGGACAATGCTCAGCTTAATGCCGCAGTCCACCGCCACCACGCTTAGGCAGGGGTTGGCGGTGCGGTGGTGCCAGGGCTTTTTGCAGCTGACCCGGGCCACCTGGTCCGTGGGGGCCCGCCAGCCCCGCAGCCGCTCCATGCAGGCGTCATAGGGGGTGCCGGCGTCGGTCATCAGCACCTTTTGGGTGCCCTCGTCCCGGATGATGCGGGTAAGCCTGCGGGTGTCCACCCCGGAAATGCCGGGGATGCCGTTTTCCGCCAAAATCTCGTCCAGGGTCCTTGTGTACCGGAAGTTGCTGGGGATGCGGTTGTATTCCCGGACGATAAAGCCCTCGAAGATGGGCCGCCCCGATTCAAAATCCTCGTCGGTGACGCCGTAGTTGCCAATAAGGGGATAGGTCATGACAATCATCTGGCCGGCATAGCTGGGGTCGGAGGCGATCTCCTGGTACCCCGCCATAGAGGTGTTAAAAACGATTTCGCCCATGGAATCCACCGCCGCCCCAAAGGGGGCGCCGTAAAACTCCAGGCCGTTTTCCAGCACAATCTTCCTGCTTAGTCCCGCTTCCATACCGTTCTCCCGTCCGCCACCGTCATGCGCACCCGGCCCCGCACCGTCCATCCCGCAAAGGGGGTGCTGCGCCCCATGGTCCAAAACTCCTCGGGGTCTACGGTGTATTCCTCCCCCAGGTCAATAACCGCCATGTCCAGGGGCCTTCCCACCTGGATGGCCCCGCCGGGCAGGGAGAAGATCCGCCGGGGGGCGTCGCTCATCAGGTCCACCAGCTTTTCCAGGGAAATAACGCCCTTTTGCACAAGGCCGGTGTACAGCACGGGGAAGGCGGTCTCCAGCCCCACCACGCCCATGGCGCTGCCCGGCAGGCCCTTCCCCTTTTCCTCGGCGGAGTGGGGGGCGTGGTCGGTGGCAATGATGTCCACGGTGCCGTCCAGGATGCCGGCCAGCAGCGCCTCCTTGTCCGCCCGGTCCCGCAGGGGCGGGTTCATCTTAAAGCGGCCCTCCTCCTGCAAATCCTGGTCGCACAGCAGCAGATAGTGGGGCGCCGTCTCGCAGGTCACCGGCAGGCCCTTCGCCTTGGCCTTTCGGATGAGGTCCACACTCTCCTTGGACGAGATGTGGCAGACGTGGTAGCGGCAGCCCGTCTCGGCCACCAGCTCCAGGTCCCGGGCAATCTGGCCCCACTCGCTTTCGGAGCAGATGCCCTTGTGCCCATGGGCGGCGGCGTAGACGCCGTCGTGGACGTACCCGCCCCGGACCAGGGCCTCATCCTCGCAGTGGGCGGCAATAAAGCCCCCGCGGGCGTGTATTTCCTCCATGGCCCGGCGCATCAGGTCCCGGTCCTGAATGCCCCGGCCGTCGTCGGAAAACCCAAAGGCCAGGGGCGCCAGGGCCCCAATGTCCGCCAGCTCCCCCCGGCCCAGCTGGCCCCGGGGAATGGCGGCATAGGGCAGCACCGGAATCACCGCGTCCCGGGCGATGAGATCCAGCTCCCTGCGCAGGTGCTCCACGGTATCGGGGGGCGGGTCCAGGTTGGGCATGGCGCACACCACCGTATAGCCCCCCGCCGCCGCCGCCCGGGTACCCCGTGCAATGGTCTCCTTATAAGAAAAACCGGGTTCCCGCAAATGCACATGCACATCGGCGAGACCCGGTATGGCGATGGAATTGTGAAGCTCAAAACGGGTGTCATAGGAAACGGAGGAGCCGCGGGGGAAAATGCCCACCGTCACGCCGTCCTCCACGGCAATGTCCAAATTTTCAAATCGTCCATTTTGGTAGACCCTGGCGCCAGTATACAGTGCTCTCATCAATTTCTCTCCTTTTCTGTCGGCCGCAATCTTCTAACTGCCAATTATAAGATACCGCATGGGGCTTGTCAATGGGCAATTGCGGCAGATTTTTAAAGAGGATATGTTGCAAATACAACGTACAAGAATCGGGTCCTATTGTATACTGGTGTCATGTCCCATAAGATGGAACCGCCGCCGGGCAGAATTGCCCATGGCCGGCACAGGCCATTTTAAAAAAAGGAGAAAACAGGAGGCGCACCGGGATGGAAAAGCTGATTAAAAACCTGGACCACAGCACCGCGCTGCCGCTGGCGGAGCAGGTGCAGTATCTGGACGGCCAAATTGCCAGCAAAACCCTGGCACAGACAAAGCACCACAGCCTGACGCTTTTTGCCTTTGACAAGGGGGAGGAAATTTCCGCCCACGATTCGGAGGGGGACGCCTTAGTGCTGGCCCTGGATGGGGAGGGCGTTATTACCATCGGCGGCGTGGAGCACTCCCTGTCCGCGGGGGAGGCCATTGTTATGCCGGCCAAAGTTCCCCACGCGGTGTTTGCCGCCCAGCGCTTTAAAATGCTGCTGACCGTGCTGTTTGCGGAGGACCGCCAGTAAGCGGAAGATCAGAAAAATGGGAGGTACTTTGAGATGAGTGAGATGTTTTGCTTCCAGTGTGAACAGACCGCCAGGGGGACGGGCTGCACCGTGTCCGGCGTGTGCGGCAAAAAGCCCAACGTGGCCCACAGCCAGGACCGGCTGACCTGCGAGATGATCGGTCTTGCAAAGGCCAGCGACGGCCGCAGCGCCCACGTGGACCTGATTGTGGACGGACTGTTTGTCACCATCACCAATGTCAACTTTGACCAGGACAGCGTGGATTTTTACGCGGAAAAGGTCCGGGCCGCGCGCAAAGCCGCCGGGGGCGGCCTGCCCCTGTCCCCCGAGGATCTGTTCCACGGGGACGAGGACATCCTTTCACTGCGGTCCACCCTGCTGTTTGGCATGCGGGGCATGGGCGCCTACGCCCACCACGCCCGGGTGCTGGGCAAGCGGGACCCCCAGGTGGACGCCTGGTTTATTAAGGGCATGGCGGCCCTGGCCGACCAGCGCCCGGCGGAGGAATGGCTGGCGCTGCTCATGGAATTCGGCGGCATCAACCTGGCCTGCATGGCCCTGCTGGACGCGGCCAATACCGGCGCCTACGGCGACCCGGTGCCCACCCAGGTGCCCCTGAAAATCGAAAAGGGACCCTTTATCGTGGTCACCGGCCACGACCTCCACGACCTTAAAATGCTGCTGGAGCAGAGCGAGGGCAAGGGGGTCAACATCTACACCCACGGCGAGATGCTGCCTGCCCACGGCTATCCGGAGCTGAAAAAGTACCCCCAGCTGAAGGGCAACTTTGGCACCGCGTGGCAAAACCAGCAGAAGGAATTCGAGGGCATCCCCGCGCCGGTTTTGTTTACCACCAACTGCCTGATGCCGGTGCGGCCCAGCTACTCCGACCGGGCGTACACCACCTCGGTGGTGGCCTACCCCGAAATGGTGCACATCCAGGCGGACGGGGCGGGGCACAAAGACTTTTCCGCCCTTATCGACCACGCCCTGCGGCTGGGGGGCTACGGCGAGGACGTGCAGATGACCGGCGTCAACGGCGGGACCCAGGTCACCACCGGCTTTGGCCGCCAGACGGTGCTGGACAGCGCCCCCGCCATCATCGACGCCGTCAAGGCCGGGGCCATCCGCCACTTCTTCCTGGTGGGGGGCTGCGACGGCGCAAAGCCGGGCCGCAACTACTACACTGAGTTTGTGCGGCAGTCGCCGGCGGACACGGTGGTGCTGACCCTGGCCTGCGGCAAATTCCGCATCAACGACATGGACGCCGGCGCCATCGGCCCCTTCCCCCGCATCCTGGATATGGGGCAGTGCAACGACGCCTACGGTGCCATTCAGGTGGCCCTGGCCCTGGCGGACGCCTTTGGCTGCGGCGTCAACCAGCTGCCCCTGACCCTGGTGCTTTCCTGGTACGAGCAAAAGGCCGTCTGCATCCTGCTGACCCTTTTGTCCCTGGGCATCAAAAACATCTACATCGGTCCCAGCATCCCGGCCTTCTTCAGCGGCGCGGTCCTGGATACCCTGGTCAAGACCTTCGACCTGCACCCCATCTCCACCCCCGAACAGGACCTGGCGGCCATCCTGGGCAAATAGGCCCCACATACAACAAATAAAGGACCTCCGCGCCGCGGCGCGGAGGTCCTTTATTTGTGCCCGGCTTTGGGCCGGTGGCACCCCTAATAGGAATCGAACCTATAATTGTCCCTTAGGAGGGGACTGTTATATCCATTTAACTATAGGGGCATAGGATGAAGGGGCGGGCATCCGCCAAAAGCACAACTATTGTACCCCGGCCCATGGGCTTTGTCAATCGCCCGGGGGCGGGCGGCAGAAAATTCCGGGGATGCCTTTTCTTTTTGCCGGCAAAATGGTATATTATTGGATAGACTGCGCGGCGGCGCCTCTGGGCGCCGGCGATACGTCCCGGCGCGTCCCAGGACGCGGGCGCCTCCCCGCGGGGGGAGGCCGTATGGGAAATGACCTGCATCCGCCATCCGCGCGCGGTGGGTGCGAAAGGAATGAGCGAGGCATGAGACGAGAAAAATCCTGCGGGGCCCTTGTGGTCCGCAAGCGGGGCGAAGAATACGACCTGGTGCTGCTGCGTCATAAGTTTGGGGGGCACTGGTCCTTCCCCAAGGGCCATGTGGAGGCCGGCGAAAACGAGCGTCAGACCGCCCTGCGGGAGGTCCGGGAGGAGACGGGGCTGACCATCCGGCTTATGGACGGATTTCGGGAGAGCGTGGAGTACTTCCCAAAGCCCGGGGTCAAAAAGCAGGTGGTCTACTTTTTGGGCGAGGCCCAGGGCGAGCACCTGGTGCCCCAGGAGGAGGAGATCAGCGAGCTGCGCTGGACCCCTCTGGAGCAGTCCGACGAGATGGTCACCTTTTCCAACGACAAGCGGCTTATCCGCCTTGCCAAAAAGCATCTGGGGGTATCCCCCCAGTAAACCCAATAAGAACTGAAAGAGGAGGCGGGCCTGCGGCCCGCCTCCTCTTCTCGTTCTCTGCCCTGCGGAAAGGTTCTGCCCCTCGGGGGTTTTGATGCCCTGCGGGCGGGGC
>CALGIL010000048.1 GCA_937914895.1 uncultured Angelakisella sp. | reverse complement strand
GGGCTGATTCCCGCCAAGCAGATTAAAGAGCCCGCCCAGGGCGCCTATGAGCGCATTGAGGGCGTGGGCGCCGCCTTCTGCCAAAAACTGGATGTGCGCAAGGAGGACGTGGTGGTCCTCATCTCCAACTCCGGCAGAAACCCGCTGCCCATCGAGATTGCCATCCACTGCAGGCAGGTGGGGGCCAAGGTTATTGTGGCCACCTCCCTGGGCGCCAGCAAAAAGCTGAGCAGCAGGCACAGCGGCGGCAAAAACCTGTGGGAATACGCCGACGTGGTCCTGGATAACTGCGTTGCGGAAGGGGACGCCAGCATCCAGCTGCCCGGTATGCCCGTCAAGGTCTGCGGCACCTCCAGCGTTTCGGTGGCGGTGCTGGAAAACGCCATGATTCTGGAAGCCGTGGAGATCATGCTGGCAAAAGGCTTCCAGCCCCCGGTCTTTATGAGCTCCAACGTGGACGGGGGACCGGAGTACAACGAAAAGCTGACCAAACAGTACTTTGACCGGCTGTACCATGTCTGAGCCGGCCACCCGCAGACGAAGATGAAAGGGATACTGCTGGTTAGCCACGGGGCCCTGGCGGAGGGGCTGCTGGACTCCCTTGGGTTCTTTTTTGCCGGCGGCCTTGCCCAAATCGACTGTTTGGGCCTGACCCCGGCGCAGGGCCCGGAGGAGCTGAGGGAGGCGCTGGACAAAAAGGCGCAGGCCCTGGACACGGGGGAGGGGCTGCTGATTTTTGCGGACCTGTACGGCGGCACCCCCGCCAACACGGCGGCGGCCCTGCTGCGGGACCGCCGGGACGTCACCCTGATTGCGGGCATGAACCTGGGCATGGTGATGGAGGCCGTCTCGCTGCGGGAGAGAGGAGCCCTTACCCGGGAGCGGCTGCTGGAGGCGGGGAAGAAGGGCGTCGTCTGTGTCAACGAGGTTTTGGAAAACCGCAGAAGGCGGGAGCCTTAAAAATGATGTGGTTTCTGAAGGCGGGACCGCTCCGGGGCCGGAAAGGCCCTGCTGCACCTTCGCGCAAGGGCCGCGCCGGACAAGGATGAAAGAGGAGAAAGACAGGAGGGGAGATTATGAGTATCGGACTGGGCTACGCGCTGTATGTTTCCATCATCTGCACCTTCATCGGCTGGTTTGGGTACGGGTTTTATGACTGGGGCATCTGCAAGCCGATTTTGGCGGGTCCGGTGGTGGGACTGCTGCTGGG
>CALGIL010000047.1 GCA_937914895.1 uncultured Angelakisella sp. | reverse complement strand
TCCGGGGGCCGGGCCTCCCCTCTGCTGCGGCTCACCGCTCCCGGAGTCCGGCCTTCCCCCCTGGTTTGGCTCTCCGGTCCGGTCCTCCGTCTCCTTGGGTGCGCTGCTCAGGGAGGAAAGGATGGAGGCCATTTGCTTCATTGCGTCGTCGTTGTCCAGAAGATCGGCGATTTTGGCTGCAATATCCTCCACGCTGCTTCCTTCTTTCTCCCCCAAAGGGGACTATTCCCCCCTGCCCAGCACCTCCTGCAAAAGCGCCTTTACCTGGGGCGAGGACAACAGGGTCTCCAGCTCCCGGCGGTTATTCATCAGCTGGCGCAGCTTTTCCCGGTCGGCCCCCAGGGCGTCCAGAATGCCGTCGGCCCCGTCGCCGGACAGCTCCTCCCGCAGGTTGATGGGGTCCTTGCCGGTCTTGGAGGATATAATCTTTAGCAGAACGGACATTTGCTCCGGTGTCAGATTCGGCTTTTCATTCATGCTTTGCACCACCTATTCCTTTTTACTTAAGAATATGATAAAGTGTTCTTTGGTATGACAGCCCTCCCCCCAGGGGGAGGCGGGAAGGAGCGCTGGGCGTGAGGCTTATCGTCATGTCCGACAGCCACGGCAATTACCGCCGGGTGGAGGAAGTGGTGCGTCAAAACCGGGGGGAGGCGGACGCCTTTATCCATTTGGGGGACGGCCTGCAGGAGGTGGAGCTGCTGCTGGAGAAGTACCCGGACCTGCCTTTGTTTTGCGTCCGGGGCAACTGCGACTGGGGCCACCCCATGCCGGGGGCCAAAAAGACCGAGGCCCGCTCCTTTGGGGACACCAAGATTCTGTACACCCACGGCGACCTGTACAGCGTCAAATTCGGGCTGGAGCCCCTGGTAAAAGCAGGGCGGGAGGTGGGCGCCCAGGTGGTTTTGTACGGCCACACCCACGTGGCCCGGGCCGACTATCTGGACGGGATGTACGTCCTCAACCCCGGCAGCCTTTCCCAGTCCCGGGGCGGCCCCTGCGGCTATCTGGCCCTGGACCTGACGGACCAGGGCATTGTTCCCGTCCTGCGGACCTTAAAGGATTAAGGGAGGGCCCCGTCGGGGCCGGGCCGGTTTTCATTTCGACTATAAAGGAGGAATACGGATGTTTCGGGAGATGCGCCGCAAAAACCAGGCCCTTACCCCGGAGGAATGCCTTGGGGTTTTGCACCGGGGCACCTCCGGCGTGCTGGCCGTACAGGGGGATGGGGACTATCCCTACGCCGTCCCCCTCAGCTATGTCTGCGACGGCGGCGGCCGCCGGATTTTGTTCCACTGCGCCAGGGCGGGGCACAAGCTGGACGCCATTCTGGCCCACGACAAGGCGTCCTTCTGCGTGGTGGACCGGGACCAGGTGGTCTCCGGGGAGTTTACCACCTACTTCCGCAGCGTCATCGTCTTTGGCCGCGCCCGGGTGCTGGAGGACGAGGCCCAGCGGCGCGGGGCCCTGGAGCTGCTGGGCCGGCGGTACTCCCCTGGGGACGAGGCGGCCCTGGCGGCGGAAATTGACGCACAGCTGGCCCACACCTGCCTGGTGGAGCTTACCGTGGAGCACATGACCGGCAAGGAGGCCCGGGAGCTGGCCCGGGCCAGGGATAAGGCAAAAGCCCAGGAATAACTAACAGGTAAACACACAGCAAAGGGGGCGGCATTTTGCCGCCCCCTTTGCTTCATTGGGTTATTTGTATCTTCCGGACAGACCGCCGGTGCGCCGGCCGGCCCTTTATTCCCGGGGACTGTCCCCGGGGTCGGCAATATGGGCGCGGTAGTGCTGCTGAATCCGCCGGAAGCTGTCCTCGCTGATGTCGTGCTCGATTTTGCAGGCGTCCTCAAAGGCGGTGTCCTCGTCCACCCCCAGGCTGATAAGGACCGCGGCCAGCACCCGGTGCCGCTCGTAAATTTTGGCGGCAATCTCCATCCCGCCGTCGGTCAGGGTGATAAAGCCGTCCCCGTCCACCCGGATGAGCCCCCCCAGCCGCAGCTTCTTCATGGCGTTGCTGACGCTGGGCTTGGATACCCCCATGGAGGTGGCAATATCAATGGACCGCACCTGTCCCTGTTTTTCGGACAGCATCAGAATCTGCTCCAGATAATCCTCGCCCGATTCGTGAATCTCCATGACAGTTCCTCCTTCCGTTTGGCTGATTCTATGGTAGCACATCTGTCAAAGGGCGGCAAGTCAAAAATTTGGCCGGGGCCATTGACAAAATAGGTTAGCCGTGGTAAACTCAGAATCGATGAAGGGTTAGCAATTGCTAACCCGCTCTTTCGGCTGTAAAGTTAGCCTAGTATAACAGGAGGAATCATGATGCCTTTGACCATGGCAAAGCAGGGTGAAACCAATATCATCCGCAAAATTACCGGCAAGGACGAGGTGCGCCGGCACCTGGCCACCCTGGGGTTTGTGGTGGGCGAGCAGGTGACGGTGGTGTCCCAGATTGCGGGCAATATGATTTTAAGCGTCAAGGATACCCGTGTCGCTGTGGAAAAATCCATGGCCCAGCGCATTATGGTATAGATGGGATTTAGGAGGAGTAGTACATTGAAGACGCTGCGAGAAGTAAAACCCGGCGAAAGCGTGCGGGTGGTAAAGCTCCATGGGGACGGCCCTGTCAAGCGCCGCATCATGGATATGGGCATCACCAAGGGCGTGGGCATTTTAGTGCGCAAGGTGGCGCCCTTGGGCGACCCCATGGAGGTCAATATCCGCGGGTACGAGCTTTCGCTCCGCAAGGCGGACTGCGAAATGATCGAGGTGGAATAACCGGCAGCCGCCCCCGGGTGGCTGCATCTTTCGGGCGGTATATTAGCCATGGCTAACTTAGACAGATGAACTTGAGGAGGTAAATCCATGTCCATTCGCATTGCCCTTGCGGGCAACCCAAATTCCGGCAAGACCACCATGTTTAACGACCTTACCGGCAGTTCCCAGTATGTGGGCAACTGGCCGGGGGTAACGGTGGAAAAAAAGGAGGGCAAGCTGCGCAGCAACAAGGAAATCCTGATTCAGGACCTGCCCGGCATCTACTCCCTTTCCCCCTACACCCTGGAGGAGGTCGTGGCCCGGAATTACTTAATCAACGAAAGCCCCGACGCCATCCTCAACATTGTGGACGGCACCAATATCGAGCGGAACCTCTACCTGACCACCCAGCTGTGCGAGCTGGGCATTCCGGTGGTGATTGCCCTGAATATGATGGACATTGTCCAAAAGCAGGGGGACGTCATTGACGTCCAAAAGCTGTCCGAGACCCTGGGCTGCCCCGTGGTGGAGACCTCGGCCCTGAAGGGCACCGGTTCCCAGAAGGCGGCGGAAGCGGCCCTGTCGGCGGCCCGGTCCGCCAAGGCCCCCCAGCCCCTGCACTTCTTCGGCGGCCGGGTGGAGCACGCCGTGGCCCACATCGAGGACCTTGTCGCCCCCCTGGTGGATTCCACCCGCCAGCGCTGGTATGCCATCAAGCTGTTTGAGCGGGACGAAAAGGTGGCGGACCTTGTCA
>CALGIL010000046.1 GCA_937914895.1 uncultured Angelakisella sp. | reverse complement strand
ATAGCCACGAGGAGCAGGAGCCTGAAAACACCGGGATTGTGGAGGGCCTGCCCACCCGCCGGGACGGCGTTTATAAGGCCTGGGTGTCGGTGATGTACGGCTGCGACAACTTCTGCTCCTTCTGCATTGTCCCCTATGTCCGGGGGCGGGAGCGCAGCCGCCGGCCCGGGGACATCCTCCGGGAGATTGAGGAGCTGGTCGAAGACGGCTGCCGGGACATCACCCTTCTTGGGCAGAACGTCAACTCCTACGGCAAGGGCCTGGAGGAGGGCCTGAACTTTGCGGGCCTTCTGCGGCAGATAAATGGAATTCCCGGGGACTTCCGCGTCCGCTTTATGACCTCCCACCCCAAGGACTGCACCCACGAGCTTATTGACGCCATGGCGGAGTGCGAAAAGGTGTGCAGTCACCTGCACCTGCCGGTGCAGTGCGGGTCGGACCGGATTTTGCGGGAGATGAACCGCCATTACACGGTGGGGGAATATCTGGCGTTGGCGGACTACGCCCGTCAGCGCATTCCGGACCTGAGCTTGACCAGCGACATTATCGTGGGCTTTCCCGGCGAGACTTATGAGGACTTTCGGCAGACCCTGGACCTCATCCGTCGGGTGGAGTACGACGCCCTGTACACCTTTCTCTACTCCCGGCGCAGCGGCACCCGGGCGGCCGCGCTGCCCGACCCGGTGCCCGAGGCCGAAAAATCAGCCTGGTTCCGGGAGCTGCTGGCGGTGCAGGACGAAATTGGCCGGCGGCGCCTGGACGCCCAGGCGGGCAAGGTGCTGCGGGTGCTGCCCGAGGGCCCCGGCAGGGGGGAGCACATCCTGACCGGCCGGTCGGACAGCAACTTCCTGGTGGAATTCCCCGGGGATGAAAGCTTGGTGGGGACCTTCTGCCAGGCGGAGATCACCGGGGCCGAAAAATGGTGCCTCCTGGGGGAGGTACAAACCTGCGCGCAAGCGAAACGCTGAAAATAGATGGAGGAGCAAGCAAATGGATTTGATTCAAATGACCAGAGAACTGGGTGTCGCCATCCAGGAGAGCGACGTATACACCGGCTACCGGGTGGCCAAGGACGCGGCGGACAGCGACCCCCGCCTTCAGGACCTCATCGGCCGGTTTAACCTGAAAAAGCTGGACCTGAGCGAGGCGGTCCAAAATGACGAAAAGGACCGGGACCGCATTGCGGAGCTGAACCAGACCGTCCGTGACATTTACAACGAGATTATGTCCAGCCCCCTGATGATGGCCTGCAACACCACCCGGGAGGAGCTGGACCGCACCCTGCAGTTTATGCAGCAGATTATTGTGTACAGCGCCAACGGCCAGGACCCCATGACCATCGAGGAAGACCCGGGGTGCGCCGGCGGGGACTGCTCGGGCTGCTCCGGCTGCGGGGGACACTGACGGGGGGCCAAAAAGGACGGCAAAGGGGGATGACGCGGGGTGCTGACACCGGAGCAGAAAAAACAGCTGTCGCCCATGATGAGCCAGTATCTGGAGGTCAAGGAGCGGCATAAGGACCACATCCTCTTCTTCCGGCTGGGGGATTTTTACGAGATGTTTTTCGAGGACGCCCTGACGGCGTCCCGGGAGCTGGAGATCACCCTGACCGGCAAGGAGTGCGGCCTGGAGGAGCGGGCCCCCATGTGCGGGGTGCCCTACCACAGCGCCGAAGGGTATATTGCAAGGCTTATTAAAAAGGGCTACAAGGTGGCCATCTGCGAGCAGATGGAAAACCCCGCCCTGGCCAAGGGCCTTGTCAAACGGGATGTCATCCGGGTGGTCACCCCCGGCACCCTGCTGGAATCCTCCATGCTGGAGGAGGGCAGCAACAACTATCTCTGCTGCATCTGCTGCCACGGGGACGGGTACGGCCTCTCCTTCGGCGATGTTTCCACCGGGGAGATGAACACCACCCAGATTCCCGCGGACGACAACCGCCTGTACAGCGAGCTGGCCCGCTTTGCCCCCAAGGAGGTGCTGTTTAATCAGGCCTTTTTGGACAAGCGCGAGGCGGGGGCCTTTTTGCGGGAAAAGCTTTTGTGCACCGCGGACCTTCTGGATGACGACGCCTTTGCCCCCGCGGCCGCCCAGCTGGCGGTGCTTCGGCAGTTCCGTGTCAAAAGCCTCATGGACCTGGGGCTGGAGGACATGCCCTTGGCCACGGCGTCCCTGGGGGCGCTTCTCGGCTACCTGCAGGAGACCCAGCGCACCGGCCTTGAGCGCATTGCATCGGTGCGCCTTTACAACGAAAGCCAGTATATGCGCCTGGACATGACCGCCCGGCGGAACCTGGAGCTGACCGAAACCATGCGGGGCCGGGAGCGCCGGGGGACGCTGCTGTGGGTGCTGGACAAGACTAAAACCTCCATGGGCAAGCGGCTGATGAAGGCCACCATCGAGCAGCCCCTTATGTCCCCGGCGGTCATCAACCGGCGCCTGAACGCGGTGGAAGAGTTGACGAACAACAGCATCCTCTGCGGCGGTCTGACCGGACAGCTGGCCGGCATTTACGACATGGAACGCCTGATGACCAAAATCGTCTACGGTTCCGCCGGGCCCCGGGACCTGACGTCCCTGGGGACCACCATGGGCCGCCTGCCCGGCCTTCGGGACCTGCTGGAGGAGGTGCAGTGCGCCAGCCTTCAGGAGATTCGGGACCAGATCGACCCGCTGCCCGATATGGCGAAGCTTATTGGGGAGGCCATTCTGGACGACCCGCCGCTGAGTCTCAAGGACGGGGGCGTCATCCGCCCCGGCTTCAGCGGGGAGCTGGACGAGGTGCGGTACCTTTCGGAGCACACCAAGGAGGTCATTGCCTCCATCGAGACCGCCGAGCGGGAAAAAACCGGCATTAAAAATCTGAAGGTGGGCTACAACAAGATATTCGGCTATTACATCGAGGTCACCCGCTCCAACTTAGGGATGGTGCCCGACACCTACATCCGCAGGCAGACCCTGACCGGCAGCGAGCGCTTTATCACCCAGGAGCTGAAGGACCTGGAGGAAAAGGTGCTGTCCGCCCAGCAGCAGATGCTGGAGCTGGAATCCCGGATTTTTGACACGGTGCGGGATACCGTGGCCGCCCAGCTGGACCGCATCCAGGGGACGGCTGTGGCGGTGGCCCGGCTGGACGTGCTGTGCAGCTTTGCCGCGGTGGCCATGACCAACGGCTACTGCCGCCCCACCGTGGACCTGTCCGACGAAATCACCATTCTGGACGGGCGCCACCCGGTGGTGGAGGAGATGCTGTCCGGGGTGCCCTTTGTGCCCAACGACGCCCTGCTGGACGGCGGCGAACACCAGATTGCCATCATCACCGGGCCCAACATGGCGGGCAAATCCACCTATATGCGCCAGGTGGCCCTCATTGTGCTCATGGCCCAAATCGGCTCCTTTGTCCCCGCCAAATCCGCCAAAATCGGCATTGTGGACGCGCTGTTCACCCGGGTGGGGGCCTCCGACGACCTGTCCTCCGGCCAGTCCACCTTTATGGTGGAAATGAGCGAGGTGGCCTTTATCCTTAAAAACGCCACCCGCAAAAGCCTGCTGATCCTGGACGAGATCGGCCGGGGCACCTCCACCTACGACGGCATGAG
>CALGIL010000045.1 GCA_937914895.1 uncultured Angelakisella sp. | reverse complement strand
GCCTACCGGCCCCGAAGGCCCCATTGGTCCTACCGGACCTGAAGGTCCTGTCGGTGCAACCGGCGCCACGGGCGCCACGGGTGACACCGGCCCCACCGGACCTACCGGGCCTACCCCAACGCAGACCGCCTTCTTCGCTTTTCAGGATACCGGAACCTATACGCTGGACGTGTTGGCCAATGGTGGAGTACCGGTCAACCTTAATACCGAGGTCAGTTCTCCTGATATTACCCCAATTGCGGGGGACACACAATTCCAGGTAACCGAAGCCGGAACCTATCTGATCTCTTACACGGTTGGCGTAACGGTTGACAACCCGCCCATTGGCGCGGCTATACTTGCCGGGGCGCCGCCCACGCCCACGGTTTATTCGCCCTCCGTTACGGACTCCGTTTCAGGCGAGGATCTTCTTTCCACGTCTCTGACCTGCCTCATCCAATTGGCGGCCGGCGATGTCGTAACTCTTGCGCTGTTTGGCGGAGCAGGGGATACTGCGACGCTTTCCCAAGGCGCTTCTCTGACCATTATAAGGCTGAGCTGAGCAAATCGGCTTCAGATCCTGATGCCGGGCTTAGCCGGGCCGAAGCGGAAGCAGAGGCACCCAAACATCCGGCAGGGATAAAAAGCGCGTTATAAAAAAGCTGACAGCCACGGCCATCCTTCTGGTTTTGCAGGGTTTGCCTGCGGATCGGAAGGATGGCCTTTTTGCGTTTCCTCGCGCTTTTCCAACAAAATTCGCGACGTATAGGGACGGTTTCATTACACCGCGCCACACTCCCTGCCGCTGCGCATTTATACTTTACCGGACCGCACACCGCAAAGACGATATTTAACTGGGGTGATGTATATGGAAAAGAAAGAGGCCCATGTCCAAAAGTTTGGGCTGCTTACAGTACTTCAGGAGTACAGAAATGAAAAGGGATATGCTGTCTGTGAATGCCGCTGCGACTGCGGAACTATCAAAACGGTTTATAAAAGCAATCTTTTGGGCGGAAGGACCAAAAGCTGCGGCTGCCTGGAAAAAGCAAACCGGGCAAGGTACAACGATTTGTGCGGCCGGCGGTTTGGAAGGCTCACCGCGGTTGCTCCCACCGAAAAGCGCGTAGATGGAAACATTGTTTGGCGGTGCGACTGCGACTGCGGCGGGACGGCTTTTGTCTCGGGAAGGAACCTTGTCCGCGGCGATACCAAAAGCTGCGGGTGCTACCTGAAGGAAAAACAGAATATAGCGGGCCGGCGGTTTGGAAAGCTGACCGCTTTGTATTTGGATGAAGCGCAGGAGAAAAACCGCCCGCGCAAATGGATTTGCCAATGCGACTGCGGCGAGCTTTGCAGCGTCGCCATTTCCAACCTGAAAAACGGACATACCCAAAGCTGCGGATGCCTGGGGGAGATCGAGCACCGGAACCTCATCGAGGGCACCTGCTTGGAGGTCGTTGCGTCCAAGACCATCGCGAAAAACAACCGGAGCGGCGTCAAGGGGGTTTCCTATTACAGCAGAACGGATTCATGGGTTGCCACGCTTACCTTTAAGGGCGAGCATTACTTTTTGGGAAAGTTCGACACGGTCGCCGAAGCCGCGCAGGCGCGCCGGCAGGCCGAGGAAGAACTGATCCACCCATTTCTTGAAAAATACTCCCATTTGATTTCGGACGAGTAGGGGCTGCGGCGGGGAAGAGAGACTGGCCGTAAACGGTGGATTCTTAACCGTACGGCAAAACCGTGGCCACGGCAAAAAGGCCAATCATTTTTCGGCCCCCCGCTCTTTCCCGTTTTGGGGACCGTAAACATGAAAGCGCGCAACGTAATCCGAAAAGGTCCTTTTTAAGGCCTGCATATAAGTCGCGCCCACCGGAACCTCCTGGCCGGTCTTCAGCAGCAGGCTTTGGTGGCGGAACATTGCGATATGGGGCAGATGGACCAGAAAAGACCGGTGCGACCGCACAAAGTCCTTTCCGCGAAGCCTTTCTTCCAGCCGGTCCATTCTATCGTAAAATTTTGCGGTTTGTCCATTGCCGTAATGTACGGTGACAAGCCTTTGCCAAATTTCAAAATAAGAGATCTGGCGGATGGGAATCACGCCGGTCTCGCCGCCAAAGTCAAAGGTAAACAGTTCTTCCTCCGTTATGGAAGCCATTTTTGCCGCCCGTAAAAAGACCTGCTCAAACTTCGCAAAGCTTGTGTCGTCCTTTAATAAATACTGCACCGCGTCTACGTCAAAGGCATCGTATACATAGTCCTCACAGCTGGTTAAAAAGACGATTTGGGCCTTGCACCCGCAGTCCCGCAATTTTCGGGCGGTCTCCATTCCGTCGGTTTCCTTCATTAAAATGTCTAAGTAGAGAATATCGATTTGGTCGGGTGCGTCGGCATAATGAAACAGAAGGGCTTCTCCGCTGCCGAAGGAGGAAATCATGACCTTAAGCTGATTTTTTTCAGCGATTTGGGAAATAAACTCCGCGTACTTTTTGATGAAGCCGCTGTCATCGTCACACAGAGCCACCTTTAACATGTCCTCTCCTGCACCTCCTTTGCGACAGCTTCCCCAGATCCGAAAAGGAGAGTCCGGCCATCAGCGATCACCCTTAGTATGCCTAAACTCCCCCGGCATCAATGGTTTTATTCCAACCGCGGCGGGTAAAAGGAAAAATAGGAATCTCTTAATTAAACAACGGAAAGCCCCCTTGGTGTCATGGGGTGTCCCCAACAGGCGTCCCCATGTATCCAATTTGGGTCCGGCGGCCATGGACCGGAGGGCAAACGCCATTTTCCGCTGAATCCTTGCCCGCAACCCTCTTTGGCATATCCATCCTGGCACTGCCCGGCGCGGGGACATTCCCCCGCCTGGGAAAAGAAAGACCCACCTGCCGATAAAAGAAATTTTATCGGCAGATGGGTGCTTTTTGTAATAACCGTGGGAAAAAGATTTTTCAGAATAACAGCAATGCATACAATCGAACATTAACTATCGCTTTCTATATGCTTCCAAGCCGCAAATGCCAAGTCCGGCAAGCATAACGATAATGAAAACAACCGTAATGCCTAAAGTGCCTCTGCAAAGAAAAGCACCTTGAAGTCCTCCAATACCATTGTATGTACCAGGGTTTAAAACAGCATCAATATAATTGAATACCGAGACAACTGCACCCAAGATGAAAACAATTAGGCCAAATAAAAATCTTTTCATTTTATAGCGGCTCCTTTCAATTTCTGTTTATCCATCCGCCTGTGCCAATAGTATAAGACCTAGCATCTCCTTGGCGGCAATGCTAGGTCTTTTGGCGGAGAGGGGGAGATTCGAACTCCCGGCACCTTTCGGGTGCAGCAGTTTTCGAGACTACCACCTTAAACCACTCGGACACCTCTCCAGGGGTGCGAGGAGAAGAACAAGGCCCGAAGGCTCTTGCCTTCGGGCCTTGTTGGCGCGCTTGGAGGGACTCGAACCCCCGACCTACTGGTTCGTAGCCAGTCACTCTATCCAGCTGAGCTACAAGCGCATTTAAAGCCGTGCCGTTGGGACAGCTTTATTATTCTAGCATAAACGGGTTTGCCCGTCAACATCTTTTGGGGTAGTTTGTCCCATGTTTTTTCTCCGGCGGGGGACATTTACAATTCCTGCCAATTCTTTTATAATGTGGGTAAAGCGTAAGGGGGGGGAGGTCACCCATGCCCAGCCCGGGGATTACCAAGCGTTATCTTGCCCAGGCCATCAAAACCCTGATGGCGGACCGCCCCCTGTCCAAAATCAGCGTGGGCGATATTGTGGAGTACTGCGGCCTGAACCGCAACAGCTTTTACTACCACTTCCGGGATAAGTACGACCTGGTCAACTGGATTTTTTATACCGAGATTGTGACCAAGCTCCGGGAGCAGCAGGGGGAGCTTACATCCGGCTGGGCGCTTATTGAAAAAATCTGCGAATATCTTTACGACGAAAAGGATTTTTATGTCAGCGCCCTCAGCGAGACGGGGCAGGATTCTTTTCCCGCGTACTTTTCCCAGGTGATGCGCACCATGGTGCTGGCCCACGCGGAGGAGATGGAGGAGGAATCCCGGGAGTTTGCCGCCACGTTTTTTGTGGACGCCTTTTTGGCCACCATCACCCGCTGGCTGTGCGAAGGCGCAAAAATTCCGCCCCACAAGCTGGTGGAGCAGATGAAGCTGGCGGTGGACGGCAGCATCCGGCTGCTGCGGGGGCTCAGCCCCCGGGAGTAGACCGCCCGCGCTTTGGCGCGGTGCTTTTCAGGATGTCCCGAAGGGGGGTGGTGTAAATGTTCAGACCGCCGGCGGCCCGTCCCCCGTCCTGGGTGGCGGCGACCCTGCCGTCGCTCCGGATGGTGATAAGGCAGGCCTCGGAGGAAATGTTGCGGTCGATGTGGGCGATGTCCTCGTAGAAGTCCACGGGGAAAACGGGGACGCGCAGCTGCTCCCGGATTTTTTCCACCCGGATATCCCCACCGTCCTCCGGGGTGTGCCCGGATGCCTCCCACAGGAAGAAGAGGAAGGGCAGGGGCGCCTCCTCCTCCCGGACGCTGTCCAGGGCCCGGACAAGGTCTGCCCGCCGGGTAAAGCCGCCGCAGAGGCACCGGTGCTCCAGCAGCAGCCGCGTCGCCCGCCGCGTCTCCTCCGGCTGGCCGGCGTCCAGGTCCACGGCGGCAAAAATGGTCCCTAACCGGTGGATTTTTTGGACAAGCGCCTCGTCCGCCAGGGCCGGGGGAAGAAAGAGCACAAAGGCACAGTCCGGTTCGGCCCCAAGGACCGACAGCAGCTCCTCCATGGCAGGGTATCCCTCCGGCAAAAAGAAGCAGTAGCAATAGGTGCCCAGCGCCCTGCCCTCCCGCAGGACCCGGGCGATTTCCCCCGCCGGCAGAACCTGCGCCGACCCGTCCCCCGGCAGCAGGTCCAGCACCATCATCCAGGGGATATTAAAGCCCTCCCGGTCCTCGGTCTCGCGGATGAGGGAGGCGCCCCGGGTCCAGGAATTGTAGCCCAGGTTCATCCCGAAGGTGACCAGCAGGTCCTTGTCCACGCTGCGCACCGTCCGGTCCACCAGCTGGTAGTAGCAGCTGTCGGGACTGTCCACCATCTGCTGGGCCACCTGGAAAAAATCCTTTTGAAACCGCCCGATGGCAAACATCTCCCCCAGGTCGATAAGGCCCCGGACGCCGCGCCCGGGGTCGGCCTGAATGTCCCGGATGCCCTTTTCCACAGCGGACCTGATGATGGCATAGCTGAGCTTGTCTGTCAAATCGCGCACCTCCCGCCTCTCCCAATTATCTATACAATACAGGATTTGGAGGGGAAAGAAAACAGGCAAAAGTGAAAAAGTGCCAAAAAACTAAACAGTTTGTTCAAACTGCGTGGTTTTTGGGCACTCTAGGGAATGTGCCTAGTGCGCCTGGGCGCCGGCTCCTTTATAATGAAAGACAACGAGGAGCGGAATGAAAAGGGAGGCGTTATGCATGAGCGACAAGACTTTTATGGAGCAGGTGAAGGCGTACGGCCTGCATAAAGTCCTGGGCACCCTGGACGACGATCCGGATAATCTGCTAAGGCTGCTGGCCTGGGTGGACCGTCTGGACCGGGACGACAATTTTTTAAGCCAGCGCAATCTTTTCCGGGACATCCTGGAGCATCCCGACAACAACTGGTACCAGTTGATCCACAGCCTGTGGACCGACATAGACGACGAGGTCCGCACGACCCTCCTCGAGAACTTTGTGGTCAACGCCGGCGTCATCGGGTACGCGCGGCAGCAGAAGGCCAAGGAGGAAAACGGCTGCAACATCCCCTGGGCCATTCTGATGGACCCCACCTCCGCCTGCAACCTGCGCTGCACCGGCTGCTGGCGGCGGAGTACGGCAACCAGCTGAACATGACCTATGAGGAGCTGGACGGCATTATCCGCCAGGGCAAGGCGCTGGGCACCCATATGTACATCTACTCCGGGGGCGAGCCCATGGTCCGCAAAAAGGACATCATCGCCCTGTGCCAGGCCCACAGCGACTGCGTCTTTTTGGCCTTTACCAACGGCACCCTTATCGACGAGGCCTTTGCGGACGAAATGCTGCGGGTAAAGAACTTTGTCCCCGCCATCAGCATCGAGGGCTTTGAGGAGGAGACCGACTTCCGCCGGGGCCAGGGCACCTACCGCAAGGTGGTCCGCGCCATGGACATCCTCCGCGCCAAAAAGCTGCCCTTTGGCGCCTCGGTCTGCTACACCAGCAAAAACGCCCAGGTCATCGGCAGCGAGGCCTTTATTGACCACCTTGTCGCCCTGGGGGCCAAGTTTGCCTGGTTCTTTACCTACATGCCGGTGGGGGTGGGCGCGCCCACCGACCTTATCGCCGAGGCGCCCCAGCGGGAGTTTATGTATCATCAGATCCGGGCGTTCCGGGAGACAAAGCCCCTGTTTACCATGGACTTTTGGAACGACGGGGAATATGTCAACGGCTGCATCGCCGGCGGGCGCTGCTACCTGCACATCAACGCAAACGGCGACATCGAGCCCTGCGCCTTTATCCATTACTCCGATTCCAACATCCGGGAAAAGACCTTGCTGGAGGCCTACCGGTCCCCGCTGTTTATGGCGTACCGGGACGGCCAGCCCTTTAACGGCAACCACCTGCGGCCCTGCCCGCTGCTGGACAACAAGAATGTGCTGGCGCGGATGGCCCACAGCTCCGGGGCCCACTCCACCGACCTAAGCCAGCCCGAGGATGTGGACGCCCTTTGCGCCAAATGCCACCGCGCCGCCGACAACTGGGCGCCCGTGGCCGGAGAGCTGTGGGTACCCCACCGGGAGAAGGTGAACGTTTAAAGAAAAAACACGCGGCCCCAAACACACACCGCAGTGAGGGAGTAGCTTGCGTCACCGACGCGGATTGTCAACAACAGACGGCCCCAGGGGCCTGGCAATCCTTAATTCGCCAGACTCACATGCAATTTTTACATGGAGGAACCATTGGTGAAAGAATACACACAGTCCCTGGAGGAAGTCCTTGGACAACAGACGGTGACCCGGGAGGGCCTGACTTCTTCGGAAGCCCAGGCCCGCCTTGGTGTCCACGGAAAAAATAAGCTGGCCCAGGCAAAAAAGAAATCCCTGCCCGCACGGCTGCTGGATCAGGTGCGGGACCCCATGATCCTGGTGCTCATCGGCGCCGCCATTATCTCCGGCGCCTTTGGCGAAATTGCCGACATGGTCATCATCCTGGTGGTGGTGGTCCTAAACGCCGTTTTGGGCATTGTCCAGGAGAGCAAGGCGGAGCAGGCCATCCAGGCGCTGCAGCAGATGTCCGCCCCCCACACCCGGGTGCGCCGGGACGGGGTGGTGGAGGTGGTGGCCTCGGAGGACCTGGTGCCCGGGGACATCGTCCTGCTGGAGGCGGGGGATTCCGTGCCCGCCGACCTGCGCCTGACCGAGGCGGCCAGCCTGAAAATTGAGGAGGCGGCCCTGACCGGCGAATCGGTGCCGGTGGAAAAGCACACCGGCCCCCTGCCCGACGACGGGGGCGACACCCCCCTGGGCGACCGGGTCAACATGGCCTATATGGGCACCAACGTCGCCTATGGCCGCGGCGAGGGCGTGGTGGTGGCCGCCGGCATGTCCACCGAGATGGGCAAGATCGCCGGCATTCTGTCGGCCACCCAGACCGAAAAGACCCCCCTGCAGCAAAAGCTGGCGGGCCTGAGCAAGGTGCTCAGCATTGCGGTGCTGGGCATCTGCGTCTTTATTTTCTTCTTTATGGTCTTTACCGAAGGCGGATTTGCGGAGGGCTTCTTTTCCCAGCGGATCTTTGAGGCCCTGCTGACCGCGGTGTCCCTGGCGGTGGCGGCCATCCCCGAGGGCCTGGTGGTGGTGGTGACGGTGCTGCTGAGCATCGGCGTCACCAAAATGTCCTCCCGCAACGCCATCATCCGGCGGCTGACCGCGGTGGAGACCCTGGGCAGCACCCAGGTCATCTGCTCGGATAAAACCGGCACCCTGACCCAAAACCGCATGACGGTGGTGGACCACTACGGGGACGAGGCTTTGCTTGCCACGGCCATGTCCCTGTGCAGCGACGTGCAGGCGAACGCCGAGGGTGTTTTGGTGGGCGACCCCACCGAGGTCGCCTTGGTGGAATATGCCTTTAAGCTGGACCAGCGCTGGGCGGACACCATGCCCCGGGCGGGCGAGGCCCCCTTTGACTCGGTGCGCAAAATGATGTCCACCCTGCACAAAACGCCCCAGGGCGGGCTGGTGCAGTACACCAAGGGCGCGCCCGACGAGGTGCTGGGCCGCTGCGACGCCATCTGGCTGGAGGGGCGCGCGGTGCCCCTGACCGAGGAGCTGAAGGAACAGGTGCTGGCCGAAAACAAGCGCATGGCCAGCGGCGCCCTGCGGGTGCTGGCGGCGGCCATGCGGGACCACGGCGGCATGCCCGGGGACCTGTCCCCCGACGCCCTGGAGCAGGGCCTTACCTTCATCGGCCTAACCGGCATGATCGACCCCATCCGCCCCGAGGTGAAGGCGGCCATAGAGGAGTGCCGGGGGGCGGGGATCCGCGCGGTGATGATTACCGGCGACCACCGGGACACCGCGGTGGCCATTGCCCGGGAGCTGGGGATTTTGACCGACGAGAGCCAGGCCATCACCGGCGCCGAGCTGAGCCGGATGTCCGACCGGGAGTTTGAGGAGCGCATCCGGAACATTTCGGTGTACGCCCGGGTGCAGCCCGAGCACAAGGAGCGCATTGTCAACACCTGGAAAAAGCTGGGCAAAATTACCGCCATGACCGGCGACGGCGTCAATGACGCCCCCGCTCTTAAGTCCGCAGACATCGGCGTGGGCATGGGTATTACCGGCACCGATGTCACCAAAAACGTGGCGGATATGGTGTTGGCCGACGACAACTTTGCCACCATCGTCTACGCGGTGGAGGAGGGCCGCCGCATCTACGAAAACATCCGCAAGGCCATCCAGTTTCTGCTGTCCTCCAACCTGTCCGAGGTGGTGGCCATCTTTATTGCCACCCTGGCGGGCCGCCAGCTGCTGGCCCCCATCCACATCCTGTGGATCAACCTCATCACCGACACCTTTCCGGCCATGGCCCTGGGGATGGAAAAGGCCGAATCCGACGCCATGCGCCAGCCCCCCGGCAATGCCGACGAAAGCATTTTTGCGGGCGGCCTGGGCGTGGGCGTGGTGTATCAGGGCATCGCCATCGCCCTGCTGACCCTGGCCTCCTTCTTCATCGGCGAGGCCCAGACCCACGGCACCGGCATGACCATGGCCTTTATGACCCTGTCCCTGTGCGAAATTTTCCACTCCATCAATATGCGCTCCCGGCACAAATCCATCTTTACCATGGGGTTTGATAACAAGTACCTCATCGGCGCCATGGTCCTCAGCTTCATTCTGACCCTGGGCGTCATCTATGTCCCCGGCCTGAATACCGCCTTCCAGCTGACCGCCCTGCCCGTGGGGGACCTGCTGGCCGCGGGGGGCATCGCCCTGCTCATCATCCCCGTTGTGGAGGCCGCCAAAATCCTGGAGCGGCGCGCCCTTAAAAACAGGCAGCCCCAGCTGCGGCCCTAGCCCGGCCATTGCCGAACCGGGGGAAAACCGGTGTGGGGGAGCAGGAAAAGCAGACATCCATAAAGGCACCGCAAAGCAGAATACATTACAAAGAGCTCCCTGGACCCAGGGAGCTCTTTGTAATATCCACTGCAAGCCTTCTACAAGGTCATGCCCGCGTCAACCGGAATGCCGACCCCGGTGATGAACTTTGACTCATCCGAGGCAAGGAACAGATAGGCGTAGGCAATATCCATGGGCAGGCCGGCGTGGGGCGGCAGCGGCGCCTTTTCCTTCATTACCTCGGAGTATACCTCCTGGGAGGGAATTCCAACGGCCTCTACCATGGGGGTAAAAATGGCGCCGGGGTACACGGTGTTTACGCGAATCTGATCCTTTGCATATTCTGCGGCAATGTGCTTGGTCAGCGCATGGACAGCCCCCTTAGAGGCGCAGTACTCCGCGCTGATGGTGATCTCCGGCCGCAGGGCGCTGGTGGAGGAGGTGTTGATGATCGACCCTCCTTTGTTTTTTTGCATATGGGGAATTACGGCCTTAATGCCAAGACCGACGCCGGTGACGTTAATGCTTAGGACCTTGGCCCAGCCGGCCGCCGTTGATGCAAGAATGTTGCCAACCGTGCCATACCCGGCGTTGTTGATTAAAATATCGATTTTTCCATACTTTGCGGCGGCAGCTTCGACAGCCTTCTGCCAGTCCTCTTCATTGGCGACATCCAGTTTGACCGCAATGGCGTCGCCCCCGTTTGCGGCAATGTTGGCAACCTCTTTTTCCATCAGCTCCAATTGAATATCGGTGGCCACCACCTTGGCCCCTTCCCGCGCAAACAACTGTGCCGCTGCCAGCCCCATACCGCCGGCAGCACCCGTAATAATCGCTACTTTCCCATCCAGCCTTCCCATCATGTCACTCCCTTTATTTTAACATAGTACCAACAAATTCTATGGTTCCCCCAGAAAAAACCCATGACACTTCCGCCAAGCTGTCCCCGAAGGACAAGCGTATCCCAATATTCCCACCATAAACGAATCCCTGCTCGGGATATTGCGCAGGCACCATAAATTGGTGAGAGGATAGGGCGCTTTTAATAAAAATAATACACGGATTGTACTGCAAACCAGATTATCTGTCAATGGGTTTTCGCTAAAAATATATCAAGCTCAAACAGACGCCCCCGCAACGTCCAGGTCCCGTCGGTCCCGGACTTTTGATGTTTTGTCATAATGTACCTACAAATTTGCCGGTTTTGTTGCAACGGTACCCCCGGGGGGTGTATACTCAAGGCAGCAAAAGGCTTCGGACAA
>CALGIL010000044.1 GCA_937914895.1 uncultured Angelakisella sp. | reverse complement strand
AGAGGTGCTGCGCACCGCCAAAATGGCCTTCGAAGGCGGCGGCACCCAGATGAAGCTCTACTTTATGCTGGGCCTGCCCACCGAGGCCGACGAGGACGTACTGGCCATCATCACCCTGGCCCAAAAGGTGGTGGACCTTTTTTACAGCCTGCCGGGGCGGCCAAAGGGCAAGGGGGTGCAGGTGACCATCAGCGTGGCCTGCTTTGTCCCCAAGCCCTTTACCCCCTTTCAGTTTGAGCCCCAGGACACCATGGAGGAGTTCCGGCGCAAGCAGCGGCTGCTGCTGGACACCGTCACCAGCAAAAAGATCAGGGTCAACTACCACGACGCGGCCACCAGCCGCCTGGAGGCCGTGCTGGCCCGGGGCGACCGCCGCCTTTGTGACGCGGTGGAGGAGGTCTGGCGCCAGGGCGGGAATCTGGAAGGCTGGGACCAATATTTTTCCATGGACCGCTGGACCGCCGCCTTTGCCAAATACGGGGTGGACCCCGATTTTTACGCTACCCGCCGCCGGCCCTATGACGAGGTGATGCCCTGGGACCACCTGGACTACGGCGTCTCCAAGGACTTTCTTGTCCGGGAGGACAAAAGGGCCGGGGAGAGCCGGGCCATCCCCAACTGCCGGGAGCGCTGCGCCGCCTGCGGCGCCAACTGCCTGATAGGAGGTGCCTGCTTTGAAGATGCTGCGGGTGTTCTTTAGCAAGACCGGCCGCGCCAAGTACATCTCCCACCTGGACCTGGCCCGGTGCCTGACCCGCGCCTTTGCCCGCACCGACATTCCGGCGTGGTTTACCGAGGGGTTTAATCCCCACCTGTACGTGACTTTTGCCCTGCCCCTGCCCCTGGGCTTTACCAGCCGGGAGGAATCCTTTGACTTCCGGGTGCTGGAGGACGACTATCCCCCGGAGCAAGCGGCGGAAAAGCTGGGGGCGGTGCTCCCCGAGGGCATCCGGGTGCTGCGGGCGGCCCCGCCTGTGGACGACCCCTCCGCCATCACCTGGGCGGATTACGACATCATCCTGGCCCCCCGGGGGGATGGGGCGGAGGAGCTGGCCGGCGCCCTGGCCGCTTTTTTGGACCGGCCCGAGATTTTGGCGGAAAAGAAGACCAAGCACCGCACCCATACGGTGGACCTGCGGCCCCTGCTTCGGGTGCTGTCCCTGGGGGTGGAGGAGGATAGGGTGCGCCTGTTGCTGCGGCTGGCGGCGGGGGGCACCGCCAACATCAACCCCAACCTGCTGCTGGATGCTTTTTCGGCCGCGGGCGGCCCCGCCATCGACAGCCAGTGGATCGACCGGGTGGCGATTCGCAAAGAGGACCTAAAAGTGTTTCACTAAAGGCGACGGCCTGTTTTTTGCGCCCCGCCGGCCAGGGCATCAAAAACCTCTACTCCGTTTTTGGCGAAGCCATCCCCCAGGCGAAGAGGATAGCCGCCAAAATGATGGACAGACTGGGCCCTACATGGAGCAGCACCCACAGGCAGACCGCCAGCCCCACAAGTCCCACCCCAAACATAATCAGGCGGGTCAGCAGCATTCCGTATTGGGGGCCCAGCAGCCGCACCAGCCCAAGGCACAGGGCGGTGCCACCGTCCAGGCCCGACAGGGGCAGCAGATGGAAGGCCCCCAGGACCAAATTGACGGCGGACAGCCGCAGGCAGAGCAGCTGGCCCGACAGATACAAAAGGCCCGCGGCCGCCAGATTGGCAAGGCTTCCAGCCAGGGTCAGCGCAACCTGCCGCCCGGAGGTGAGGCGGGCGCTCTCCCCCAGCCGCAGCCCCACCTCCAGGGGGGTCAGGTTCAGCTCCGCCACCGGCAGGCGCAGCAGACGGATGACCAGCAGGTGGCCGCATTCGTGGATGACCACCGCGGCAAAGAACAGGGCGGCGGTGCCGCTGGGCTCCCACAGGAGGAACAGCGCCACCGCCAAAAAAAACCAGAAGCTCAGCCGGACCTTGGTGCGCCCGATCCAAAAGGTCATGACACAAACATCCTCATGGGGTCAATGTAGTTGCCGTCCACCCGCACCTCAAAATGGAGATGGCTGCCGGTGGAAATGCCGGTGGACCCTATCTCGGCGATCCGCTCCCCCTTGCGCAGGCGCATTCCCTCCTCCGCCAAAATCCGGTCGCAGTGGCAGTATACCGTCACAAGGCCGGTGCCGTGGCGGACTTTGATAAAGTTGCCGTAGATGGCGGACTCCCCCACCTCCTCCACCACCCCGGGCAGTACGGTGTAAATGGCGTCCCCCTTCTGCCCGGCAATGTCCACGCCGGTGTGGAAGTCATCCTGGCCGGTGATGGGGTGCTTGCGCGGCCCAAAGGGGGAGGTGATTTTGCCGTAGGCGGGGTAGGACGCCTGGGCTGAAAAGGCCACCGGTCCCAGGTACAGATTCTCCGGCACCCAGGGATTTTCTCCCCCCTGTCCCCCGGCGGAGTCCCCGGAGAAGTCCTCGGAGGGGCTCCCGCCGGACGCCCCGGCAAACCTGAAGGGATCATAGGACGGCCTTTGTGGAGCGGCCCACGCCACGTTGAAGGCGGCCCGGTCCCAGTACTCCTGGACGGTCTCCCAGTCGATGGGCCGGCCAAACACCCCCACCTCCACGGCGGGGTCCTCCGCCCGTCCCATCACTGCCTGAAAATAATCCCCCACCGTCCCAAAAAGCCCCGGGCTGAGGAACTGGAAGGTAAACACCGCCCCCACGATGAGAAGGCACAGCACCGTCTGG
>CALGIL010000043.1 GCA_937914895.1 uncultured Angelakisella sp. | reverse complement strand
GTATACTTGCTGACGTGGCCACCCCCTATGTCATCGTCAGCCGGTACTCCTATGGCAGCGGGCAGATTACCGCGGGCAGCATCTTTACCTTAAACCTGACCTTTTACAACACCAGCGAGGACGTGGACGTGGAAAACATGATGATCACGGTGGCCATGCCCGAGGACCTGATGCTCACCTCCTCCTCCAACACCTTTTACGTGGATTACCTGGCGGCGGGGCAGACCGTGGTCAAGGCGGTGCAGGTGACGGCCAAGCCCGCCGCCAAGCCCCAGTCCCACGACATCAAGCTGTCCATGAAGTACCAGTACCTGGACTGGAAGCAGAAGATCCGCAAGGATAACGCCACCGAGGAGACCATCTCCATCCCCGTGGTGCAGGTGGACCGCTTTCAGGTCACCGGCATCGATTCGGACGTGGAGTTCCCGGTGGGCCAGGAGAGCTTCCTTACCGTCAACTTTGTCAACAAGGGCCGCAGCGATGTGTACAACATCTCGGGCGAGATCAAAGGGAACATTATGAACCCCGGCCAAAACCAGAACGCCGGCAATCTGGCCTCCGGCGCCACCGGGTCCATGGACTTTTATGTCATCCCCGAGGCCGAGGGCCTGTGCACCGGCGAGGTGCTGATTACTTACGAGGATACCAACAACCAGGAGCAGACCATCTCCATGCCCTTTTCGGTGCAGGCCGTGGACTACAATAAGGGCATGGGGGAAATCCCCGGCTGGAACGAGGGGATGGACCCCGGTATGATAGACCCCGGCATGGAGCAGAAAAAGCCCGTCTGGCCCTTTGTGGCCGGCGCGGGGGGCGTCATCGCGCTGATTGTCGCCGTCATTGTGCTTAAAAAACGAAAGGACAAAAAGAGGAGTGAGGCGCTGGATGCGGATCTCTGATATTGTCTCCATCTGCGCCCGAAACCTGACCCGGCGCAAAATGCGCACCTTTTTGACGGCGCTGGGGGTGGTCATCGGCGTGGCGCTTATCATCATCGCCATCTCCATCGGCATCGGGCTGCAGGCCTCCTACGAGGAGCAGCTGTCCCAGTGGGGAGACCTGACCGTCATCCAGGTGTACAACTGGGGCGGCCAGATGTGGAGCAGCGGCGGGGGCTACACCGAGGTCAAGGAAAAAAGCCTGAATGACGAGACGGTGGCCAAAATACAGGCCATGGAGGGTGTGGACATTGCCACCCCCTTCTACGAGGTGTGGGACCCCAGCTTTCAGTACAAGACCAAGGACGGCCGCTACCAGGCCTGGGGCAACATCTACGGCGTCTATCCCCAGGCCCTGGAAAAGCTGGGCTATAAGCTAAATTGAGTACTTAAATCCAGGACTACAATGCCAACCATGATCAGCCAGATATTGTGCAAAAACAGACCGAAGATTAAGTAGGCAATCATCCCCAGAGCCCAGCTGAGCTTGATGTTGAACCTGGGCGAAAACTTTGTCTATAACTTCCAGGATACCAAAAAGAAGCGGAACAACCAGCGCAACCCCTACCCCGACGAAACGGGGCAGATCCCCGACCCCTTCTTTAACATCATGCGGGAAAAGCTGATTATGTACGCCCCCCCCAACAAGTATGACGACAAGGGGGAGCCCATCGGCAAGGACTTTGAAATCACCCCGGTGGTGATGGGTGTGCTGGAAAAAAACGACCAGAACTGGGAGGCCACCAACAGCGTCTTCATCGACATCACCGAGCTCCAGGGGTTGGTTAAGAAGTACAACAAGCAAAACGGCATCAAAAACAAAAATACCGCCATCAATTACCAGGACGTCCGTGTCAAGTGTGTGGATGTGGACGCCGTGGAGGCGGTGCAGGGCCAGATTGAGGCCATGGGCTTCGACTGCTACTCCATGAACGACTCCCGGGAGATGATGCAGCAGCAGGCCCTGGTCATCCAGCTGGTGCTGGGGGGCCTGGCGGGCTTCTCCCTGCTGGTGGCCGCCATCGGCATTGCCAACACCATGATTATGTCCATTTACGAGCGCACCCGGGAGATCGGCGTCATGAAGGTCATCGGCGCGGAGCTGAAGAACATCCGGGTCATGTTCCTTCTGGAGTCCGGCATGATCGGCCTGCTGGGGGGCATCCTGGGGGTGGCCCTCAGCTATGGCGGGTCCTGGATTTTCAATAAGGTGGCGGTAGGATACATGGGGGTCAGCAAAATTTCCATTATCCCCCCGTGGCTGGTGCTGGTGGCCCTGTTTTTCTCCATGCTGGTGGGCATCATCTTTGGATTTTTGCCGGCCAACCGCGCGGTCAAAATTTCCGCGCTGGAGGCCATCAAGCACGACTAGCGGGCAATGGACCATTGACAATGAACCATTCGCAATGGCCGTATCTCATAAGGTGCGGCGAATTCAAAAAGCAGACCTGGGGGCAGGCGCAAACCCTGCGCGACGCTCCCGGGTCTGCTTTTTATTTGGCTGCGCGGGGCATAACGCCATCGTGTTCCTTGTCATTTGTTCGTTGGGGCAGCGCCCGTCCCTGCTTGTGTTTTTGGAGCGGCACGGGTATAATATGACTAAATCCTAACGATTTGTAATTCCAAAATGGCGGACAAGCCGATGCAACAAAAAAGCGACGAAGGGACACTATTATGGTGTGCCCACCAAAAGGGTGGTGTAGCATGATCATTGACCCGCAGCAGGTCATTCAAGCCCGGGAGGGCGACCGCGGCGCCTTTGGCGCGGTGTATGAGGCGGTGGCCAAGGACCTTTATAAAATGGCCCTGTATACCCTGGGCAGCCCCCAGGACGCCGAGGACGTGGTCAGCGAGACCTTTATCGAGGCCTGGAAGGGCATTGGGGGCCTCCGGGACGAAAACAGCTTTCGTCCCTGGATTATGCGGATCCTGTCCATCCGGTGCAAACGGAAGATTGGGTCCTATATCAAGGAAAAAGGCAACATCGATATGGAGGATTACATAGAGGAGGGCGTACCGGACAGGGGCTGGCGGACGACGAGCGGCAGATTGTGCTGCTGTCGGTGCTGCAGGGGTACACCATGCGGGAGATCGCCGAGGTGATGGAGCTGCCCCAGGGCACGGTGAGCTCTAAGCTGCACCGGACGCTGAAGAAGCTCCGGACCATGATGGAAGCTTAAAGAAAGGGGGAGACAAGGCATGAAGAACAGAAAAGGAACCAAAGATACCGCACAGTGGCTGCGCAGCCAGTTGGACGCGCTGCCCCAGCCGGAGCTGCCGTCCTCCCTTTCGGCGGAGAGCCTGTTTGCCCGCCTGGACGCGATGGAGGCCGCGGGCCTGCTGAAGGACGAGGAGTGGACCCCCGCGGTGCTGTGCGCCTTTACCGGCGCCGCGTCCGCACCGGTCAGCCGCTGGAAAACCTGGCGGCCCGTCCTGTCCGCGGCGGCGGTGTTTTTGCTGGTGGCCGTGGTGTACTGGCAGGGGATACAGCCCACCCTCCGGGGGGCAGGCTCGGCGGCGCCCCAGGGGGATGCCGGGGGATACAGCACCTTCAGCAGCGGGGCGGAGCCGGAGGCGGCCCTGGAAAAGGCAATGCCCGAGGCCGCCATGGATATGGCCATGGACGCCCCGCCGGACGAAGGCTCCGCCATGCCCGAGGAAGGCCAGGCGGACCCGACCGCCGGCGGCGCCGGAAACCGGGTGTCGGCCCAGGCCATGGCGCCGGATTACGGGGACGCCCTGCAAAATGTGGTGCTTACGGTGGACCTGGCGGAGGACGGACAGAATGCGGAGGCCTTTCAGAGCCTGTACGCCGCCCCCGCCCAGCTGTACAAGGAGGCCGACCTGGTGGTGACCGCCACCGTCAGCCCCGGCCTGTGCGAATTCTGGCTGCTGCCCGAGACCCAGGCTGAAATTTCGGTGGAGAGCACCCTGAAGGGGGAGCCGGCCCGGCTGGCCGGGACCCTGACCATCGCCTACCTGGGCGGCGTGACCACCGTCGAGGAGAGCATTGCCCACAGCCCCCTGTCCCGGGAGGAGGCGGTGGCCAAGCTGCAGCGGGAGTACGGCCTGACCCGGGACCAGATTGGCAGCGGTTATGTCTATGTCAACGTGGGCCGCCGCGTCTGGCTGGAACAGGGCCGGGAATACGTTCTCTTTCTCCTCAAGGATGAAAAGGGCTACCGCCTGATCAATTCGCAGTACGCGGTGCTGACGGTTTCCGAATCGGGGGAGATCGCCGACGGCGAGGGCGGCCTGTACGGCACCGTCGCCCAGCCAAAGCTTGGGTGAAACAGCAGCTACAAAACAGGGCTTCGGAGAAATCCGGGGCCCTGTTTTATATATAAAAGTTTGTGGGAGAGCCCCAGAGGGGGGTGATGCCCTGCCGGGCGGGGCCTTGCTTTTAGCCAAGGTTATCTTTTTTACCCTATGGGGTGTTGCC
>CALGIL010000042.1 GCA_937914895.1 uncultured Angelakisella sp. | reverse complement strand
GGCCCAGGTGGGCCATGTGCACCCGGATTTGGTGGGTGCGCCCGGTCTCCAGAAAAAAGGCCGCCAGGGTACACGCCCCCGCCGGGTCCCGGGCCAACACCCGGTACCGGGTGACGGCCCGCTGGCCCTCCGGGTCAACCACCCGCCGCATCTCGTAGGGAGCCTCCCGCTGAATGGGCAGGTCGATAAGGTCCCGGTCCCGGGGGAGGCTGCCCGCCACCACCGCCACATATACCTTGGACAGCCGCCGCCACAGCTTGCCCGCGGCCAGCTGGTTTTTGGCCGCCACCAGTGCCCCGGTGGTGTCCTTATCCAGGCGGTTGACGGCTCGAAAGGGGGTGACGGCCTCCCCGCAGCGGGCGGCCCACACCCCGGACAGGGTGCCGTAAATATGCCCCCCGGACTGGTGGCAGGGCATTCCGGCGGGCTTGTCGTACACCAGCACATCCTCATCCTCGTATAAAACGGGCACCGGGACAGGGCACGGGGGCATCCGCTTGGAGATTTGGGGCAGGTTGATTTCCAGCGCGTCCCCCGCCGCCAAAGGGTCGATGGTGCGGACATGGGCGCCGTTGCGCAAAAGTCCGTCGGGGGTCTTTTTCAGGGCGATGATCACCCGCCGGGAGACCCCCCGGGCCTTCAAAAACTGCTCCACCGTCCGGCCTTGGTCTTCGGCCCCCACGGTATATCCAATGGTGCGCATCCTCCGCTCCCCTTCCCGCCTGGTTCTTGCTTTATCATACCATGGCTTATTACGAAAAAAAACCTTCCGGCGGGGCCGGAAGGTTTTTTTATGTGGGGGCTCGCCGCCCCCTTTCACACTATTCCCCCGGTGCTTTCTCTCACGTAACCGCTTTTTCGGCAGTCTTTCCGTATCAGTCCGCCTTGCAGACCCGGACGCTCCAGCCCTGGGGCCCCTGGGCCCTGCCGTACTGGATGTCGGTGATGGCGTCGTACAGCCGCTGGGTCAGCTCGCCGATGGCGCCGCCGCCAATCTGCATAACGTGGTCCTCCCACTTCAGCTCCCCAATGGGGCTGATGACCGCCGCGGTGCCGGTGCCAAAGGCCTCCAGCAGGCGGCCCCCGGCGTAGGCGTCGGCCAGCTCCTCAATGGCCAGCTTCCGCTCCGACACCTTGACCCCCCAGGAGCGCAGAAGCTGAATGCAGGACCCCCGGGTGATGCCCGCCAAAATGCCGGACCCCTCCAGGGCGGGGGTGACCACCTCGCCGTCCAGGACGAAGAAGACGTTCATGGCGCCCACTTCCTCCACATACTTCTGCTCCACCCCGTCCAGCCACAGCACCTGGGAATAGCCCTGGCGGTGGGCCTCGTCCTGGGCCACCAGGGAGGCGGCGTAGTTGCCGCCGGTTTTGGCCATGCCGGTGCCGCCCCGGACCGCCCGGACATAGCTGTCCTCCACATAGATCTTGACGGGGTCAAGGCCGGAGGAATAGTAGGCGCCGGAGGGGGACAAAAGGATGATAAGCAGGTATTCGTCCCCCGGGCGGACGCCCAGGGCGGGGTCGGTGGCGATGATGAAGGGGCGGATGTAAAAGCAGGTGCCCGGGTCGCGGGGCAGCCAGTCCTTGTCCACCTCCACCAGGGTCTTGACCGCCTGTACACAAAAATCCTCGTCCACGGCGGGGATGCAGATGCGGCGGTTGGAGACGTTAAGGCGCTTAAAATTTTCGTCCGGGCGGAACAAAAGGATGTCGCCGTCGGCGCCAAGGTAGGCCTTCATCCCCTCAAACACCGTCTGGCCGTAGTGGAAGCACATGGCCGCGGGGGACAGGCAGATGTCCCCAAAGGGCACCACCCGGGGGTTGTGCCAGCCCTGGCCCGTCTTGTAATTCATGATAAACATGTGGTCGGTAAAAACTTTGCCAAAGCCCAGGGGGGTGCCCGGCGCGGGCTTTTCTTTGGGTGCGGCCGTCCTTTGAATGGTGATGTCCATTGCGGTTTCCTTCTTTCCGGTGGGAGCTTTAGTAGGCGACGCCCTGCCACTTCATGGCGTCGGCCACCTTCAAAAAGCCGGCGATGTTGGCGCCCATGACCAGGTTGCCCTCGCTGCCAAACTCCTTGGAGGCGTTGTAGGCGTTGTGGAAGATGCCCACCATAATTCCTTTTAGTTTAGCATCTACCTCCTCAAATGTCCAGGAGTAACGCATGGAGTTTTGGCACATCTCCAGGCCGCTGACGGCCACGCCCCCGGCGTTGGCGGCCTTGGCGGGCCCAAACAGGACGCCGGCCGCCAAAAATTTTTCCACCGCCTGGGGGGTGCTGGGCATGTTGGCGCCTTCGGCCACCACCTGTACGCCGTTGTCAATCAGGGTTTGGGCGGCGTCGCCGTCCAGCTCGTTCTGGGTGGCGCAGGGCAGGGCAATGTCGCATTTAATGCTCCAGATGCCCCGGCAGCCCTGGGTGTAGACGGCGGCGGGCACCGCGTCCGCGTATTCCCGGATGCGCCCCCGGCGGCCCTCTTTAATCTCCCGCACCACATCCAGGTTGATGCCCGCGGGGTCGTACACATACCCGTCCGAGTCGGACATGGCCACTACTTTTGCCCCCAGCTGGGCGGCCTTTTGGGCGGCGTAAATGGCCACGTTGCCCGAGCCGGAAATGACCACCGTCTTGCCCGCAAAGGAATCCTGCCGGACGGCGTCCAGCATCTCTTCCACAAAATAGCACAGACCGTAGCCGGTGGCCTCGGTGCGGGCCAGACTGCCGCCGTAGCTGAGGCCCTTGCCCGTGAGGACGCCGGCAAACTCGTTGCAAATGCGCTTGTACTGGCCGTACAGATAACCGATTTCCCGGGCGCCCACGCCGATGTCCCCGGCGGGCACGTCGGTGTTGGGGCCGATGTGGCGGTACAGCTCGGTCATAAAGCTTTGACAGAAGCGCATGATCTCGCCGTCGCTTTTGCCCTTGGGGTCAAAGTCGGAGCCACCCTTGGCGCCGCCCATGGGCAGGCCCGTCAGGCTGTTTTTAAAGGTCTGCTCGAACCCCAGAAATTTAATGACCGAGGCGTTGACGGTGGGATGCAGCCGCAGCCCCCCCTTGTAGGGGCCGATGGCGGAGTTAAACTGGACCCGGAAGCCCCGGTTGACCCGGACCTTGCCGGCGTCGTCCACCCAGGAAACGCGGAAGGTAATCATCCGCTCGGGCTCCACAATGCGGTCGATAATGCCCGCGTCCACAAGATCCCCCCGGCGCTCCACCACGGGCTCGAAGGATTCCAATACCTCCCCCACCGCCTGCAAAAATTCCGGCTCCCCCGGGTTGCGGGCCGACACGGTATCGTAGACCCCCTGCAAATATGCGCTTTTGAACTTCATGACCGCTCCTCCTTGCTGCCGCTGATTTTTCACTTTTTTTATTATACGCGAGGCGCCTCCGGATGACAAGGGCAAATGCAGGTTTTTTTCCTGCTTCCGTCATTTTGACTGCGGGGGCGCTTGCGGCGGGCGAAGGGGCCGAGCCGCTTTGGCGGACGGGTGCGGCGGGCAAATTCCCAATTTTATCTGCGGCAAACCTCTGGCGCGGCGCCCGCGGATATGGTATACTAGGCGGGACATGACGAGTTCACCGGGCAGCAGCGGGTGCAGGCCGAAAGGCCGCACGTGAGGAAAGTCCGAGCTTCACAGGGCAGGATAGCTGCTAACGGCAGCCGGAGGCGACTCTAGGGACAGTGCAACAGAGAGATACCGCCGGGAGCTTTCTCCCGGCAAGGGTGGAAAGGCGAGGTAAGAGCTCACCAGCGGCCAGGAGACTGGCCGGCTATGTAAACCCTATCCGAAGCAACACCGCACAGGGGTCAAAACGGCGGCCCGCCGGACCCCGACCAGGTGGCTAAAGCTGTGCGGCGACGCCCAGCGTAGATAGATTGCTGCTTAAGACAGAACTCGGCTTACAGATGGACTCGTCATGCGCAAAAGGAGCCCGCTCCCCCATGGGGGAGCGGGCTCCTTTTGTACGGGCCGCGGGTTACCAGTACTCCCGCAAACAATTTTTGCACGCCCCGTGACGCTTTGTGCACTCCTCCTCCGACAGGCAGCGCACCCTTTGGCCGCCCTCGTGCCCATACACAATCTCCATGGGCATATTTTTGTCTTCCAGGCTGCAAAAGCGCTCCGTGATCAGGCGGGCGGGATCCATCTGAATGTCCATCTTGCATCCTCCTTCTCTGTGGGGCTCATTTATAGTATATGGAACTACCCGACGTATATTTTAGGCATAGCCGCCAATAATTCCCGCATAAAATTGGTACAGGAGGAATCTGCCGCTATGTCACAATTCCTGAATGAACGTATTTTTGGCGGGGCCGTGCCGAGGCTGGAGGACGGCGGGGATATCCAGGAGGTCCACGGGCAGATTGTGGACATCTGCCGACGGATTGAGGCGGCGGAGTCCATGTTTGACCTGGCGGACAGCGAGGAGATCATCGACGCCTGTTCCTATCAGATCAAGACGCTGCGCGCCTATCTGGACCATCTGCTGCGCTGTGCCAAAGGGGCGCCTGCCCCGGCGGCGGCCCTGGAGCAGCCGGACGAACAACGGGAAAGGATTGGTGGGACCATGGGGTAACGCTGACGTCCATCTTGACAAAGTGGGGGCTGCTGCCCCTGTCCGGGCCGCTGATGGCGGTCCTTGTGGTGACGGGCTTTATCCTGCTGATTATTTTGATCCGCGCGCGCAGGGCCGTGGGCACGGCGGCGGTTTCCGCCTCCGGGGGCCTGGCGGCCCTGGCCGTGGTCAACCTGACGGGGCTCATCACCGGGGTGACGCTGCCCCTCAACCTCTTTTCGGTGCTGGTCTGTCTGATTCTTGGTGCGCCGGGGATCATCAGTCTTTTGGTGCTGCAGCTATTTTGGTAGGGGGCTATGACCCGCGCGTCGGCAGAAATTTTTGACCTTCATTTTCCGGTCCGAGGGCCAAGCTTTCTTTCGCCTCCGGCGGGGGTACCCTGCCGGGGGCGTTTTGTGCCCTGCCGGGCGGGGCTCTGATTTTATCAAGGGTTATGCTTTTTTGCTCT
>CALGIL010000041.1 GCA_937914895.1 uncultured Angelakisella sp. | reverse complement strand
AGTGTTAGTATACTATAAACCTGTCCGTCTGTCAAGCCGGTTTTGCCGGTTTTAGCAAAAAACAACATGGATAAGCCATGGGGTCCCGAACACAATAATACTGTCCCCAATAAGAAACCAATCAGGATGAAGGAGCCCTTATGAACGATCAGGCATTACTGGAAGAAATCTACCAAAACGCCCGCACCGGCATTTACGCCATCGAGACCATGATGCCCCGGGTGGACGACGGCGGCATCCGTCTGGTTTTGGAGGGGCAGCGCCAAAAAATGGCGGACATTTCCCACAACGCCCGGGAGATGGCGCGCCTGCGGGGGCTGGACCTGCCCGACGCCCCCGCCCGTGACAAAATGGGCATTTGGGCGGGCACCCGGATGAACACCCTGCTGAACAGCACCCCCTCTCACCTGGCGGATATGGTCATCCAGGGGGACACCATGGGCATTACAAAAATGGTGGGGGTCCTTAATGACGCACAGGACGCCGATGTGGACATCGTTGGCCTTGGCACCCAGCTGGTAAACACCCAGCGCAGGGCCATCGAATGCCTTAAAAATTTCTTATAGCAAAAAGGAGCAAACCCATGAGAGAAGGAAAAAAGATCTACCGCCACGGCAACCTGGCCAAGGTGGACCCCCAGGACAGCAAGGGCGACGTCCCGGATTTTCTTGCCTACATGCCCACCCAGGCCGATGTGCACCGGGAGGGCCGCCCCGACGAGATTGACGACACCAAGGTCTATCTCAGCAAAAAAGAAGTGGACGACAACCACAAGTAACGCCGCGCCCCTTTTGCGCCGCCAAGGGGGACAAGCGGGCGCCCCCGGGATGTCTGCCGCCCCAAAGCATGCCTAGCCTGCGTAAACATATTTACGCATCATCGCCAGGCGCTTTTCCCCAATGCCCCGGACCTTTAAAAGGTCCTCCACCGAAGCATAGGGTCCCGTCGTTTCACGGTACTCAATAATGCTTTTCGAAAGGGCCTCCCCAATGCCGTATATCTCCATCAGTTCCTCCTGGGATGCGCGGTTGAGGTCGATGGAGGCGTATTTGAGAAACTCTTGGGTGGACATGGCGTCCAGGTCCACGCCGGGCGCGTACCCAGAGGGAGGAAGGGCGTCGCCGGCCAGCAGCACCATGAGCAGGGACGCAAAGACGGCCAGCAGCAGCGCCAGCAGCCGGTCCAGCACTCGGTTCATGCGCGGTTCCTCCCTTTTAGGAAAGGGCCGGACAGGGGTGTCAGTCTCCCCTGCCCGGCCCTTTAATTGTCTCCGCTCAGTTCTTCTTCAGCTTCAGCGCGTCTTTGACCGCAGATATAATGCCGTCCCTGCCCAGGGAATACTCCAAGAGCAGCTCGGCGCCCTTGCCGGAATGGCCATAGGTGTCGTTGACGCCCAGGCGCACCACGGGCACGGGGTCCTCGCTGATGGCCTCCATGACGGCGGCGCCCAGCCCCCCGATGATGGAGTGTTCCTCGGCGGTGACGATGACGCCGGTTTCGGCCGCGGCCTTTGCCAGCAGGTCCTTGTCAATAGGCTTAATGGTATGGATGTTCAGCACCCGGGTGCTGATGCCCTCCTTAGCCAGTTCTTCGGCGGCAAGGACAGCCTCGTACACCAAAAGGCCGGTGGCGGCAATGGTGACGTCGGTGCCCTCCTTCAGGGTGATGCCCTTGCCCCACTGGAACTTGTAGTCCGGGCCGTTGAACACCGGCACCGCCAAACGTCCAAAGCGCAGATAAACGGGCCCCTCGTATGCCACGGCGGCCATGACGGCGGCCTGGGCCTCCACGTCGTCGGCGGGGTTGATGATGGTCATACCGGGGATGGTGCGCATCAGGGCCAGGTCCTCGTTGCACTGGTGGGTGGCGCCGTCCTCGCCCACCGAGATACCCGCGTGGGTGGCGCCGATTTTTACGTTGAGGTGGGGATACCCAATGGAGTTGCGCACCTGCTCGTAGGCGCGACCCGCCGCAAACATGGCAAAGGTGCTGACAAAGGGGATGTATCCGCAGGTGGAAGCGCCGGCGGCGGTGACCATCATGCCGGCCTCGGCAATGCCGCAGTCAAAAAACCGCTCCGGGCACGCCTTTTTAAACATGATGGTTTTGGTGGCGGTGGCAAGGTCCGCGTCGAACACCACGACCTTGGGGTTCGTTTCGGCCAGCTTGACCAGCGCGGCGCCGTAGCTGTCCCGGGTGGCAACTTTCTTCATGTCGGCCATCTTACAGCACCTCCTCAATTTTGTCCAAATCCGCGACACCCACGCCGTACTGGTCGGCGTTGGGGGCGCTGCCGTGCCAGGCGGCCTGGTTTTCCATATAGGAGACGCCCTTGCCCTTGACGGTTTTGGCCACGATGCAGGTGGGCTTGCCCTTGACGGTTTTGGCCTTTTGAATGGCCGCCTCGATTTGGTCGAAGTCGTGGCCGTCGATGTTTACGACCTCAAAGCCGAAGGCCTCAAACTTTTTGTCGATGGGATAGGGGGAGCAGATGTCGCACACCGCCCCGTCAATTTGCAGGCCGTTGTTATCCACAATGTAGCAGAGGTTATCCAGCCCCCGGTGGGCCGCAAACATGGCGGATTCCCACACCTGACCCTCCTGGATCTCGCCGTCGCCCAAAATGGTGTATACCCGGTAATCCCTGCCGCCCAGCTTGCCCATCAGGGCCATGCCCACGGCGGCGGAGGCGCCCTGC